>JALWQU010000095.1 GCA_026982915.1 Candidatus Altimarinota bacterium
ACAGGATCTGAAGCGCTGACCTGTTTATTTGATAAAAATTCTCATTGTCCTATATTTGGGACTGAATAGTTACAAATTTAAGAACCTATCTAGGATCTTACAAAATATCTAACTATGAAATGTCTATGAAAACCATCTTCCTCGCTTCTGGGAAAAGCTCTCGATGTGCGCCGTTGAGCGATAAAAATTTTCTAGAATTTTGCGGTAAACCGCTGATGTTACACCTTTTGGAAAATGCACGAGCTGGAGGGCTTGAAAATTTCATCATCGTTTCCAACGGTGAAAATTTAGACCAAATCAAAACCGTCTGTGCCAATATAGATTTCCTGCAAAATGTTGAAATCGTGGTCCAGCCAAATCTCGAAGAAGGTATGGCGGGCGGAATATTGGCGGGTCTTGAAAGAGTAGCAGACACGGATTCGGTTTTTATTATGGGGGGGAATGACTATGTAGAATCGGCTGTTTATTCCAAAATGAGAACCCAGGCGAAAGGTCATGATGGCGCTATTTTAGCCAAACATATGGACACTTATTTTCCGGGGGGATATCTTGAGATTGATAATAAGGCGAAAATTTTGGCCATGATCGAAAAACCAGGAGAGGGAAATGAGCCTTCAAATTTGGTAAATATTGTAGCCCATTTTTTCCAAAAATCATCAGATCTCAAAACGGCTTTATCTCTTGCGAAATCAGATAAAGATGATGTTTATGAGACGGCTCTAGACCATTTATTTAAAACCAAAAATTTTGTAGCAACGGAGTACAAAGGAACTTGGCAAGCGATTAAATATCCGTGGCAGGTCTTGGAAATGATGTCTGTTTTTCTTGAAAAACAAGTATCTTCTACGCATCCAACCGCTCAAATAGCGGCTTCTGCTGTAATCAAAGGCCCAAAGGTTGTTATCGAAAAGGGCGCAAAAGTTTTTGATAATGCAGTGATTCAAGGACCGTGTTATATTGGCGAAAAGGCGGTTATTGGGAATAATGCGCTTGTCCGTGGTTCGAATATTGGAGCCAATTCCGGCGCTGGCTACAACACGGAAATTGCCCGAAGTTTCTTGTCTCGTGAGGTTTCTTCTCATATCGCTTATATTGGCGATTCGGTTATTGATGCTGGGGCTAATTTTGGAGCGTATAGTTGCACGGCCAATCTTCGCCTCGATAAATCTACGGTGCAGGTAAAAATAAAGGGCGATCGTGTGGATTCTCACCATCAAAAACTTGGTGCCATTGTGGGCAAAGGTGTTCAAATTGGCGTTCATGCGATGCTTATGCCGGGGGTGAAAGTAGCGGATCATGTCGTCCCAGGGGTGGTGGTGAAGTGAGAGCAAATCATTTTTCGCCTGATCCCCGGGGTCCAAATCCTCCTATATTTCTACGAAATTAAAAAAGACGACTAAAACCCTTCGGGCTCATTCGTCTTTTTTATCCTGGCGGATGTCCAATCAACGCTCAAAGCCAGAATACCGCGAAATGGTGTACAAAGATATGGCGGAAGGAGGGGGATTTGAACCCCCGAAGCCATTACTGACTTACACGCTTTCCAAGCGTGCGCGTTCGACCGCTCTGCCATCCCTCCGTCGGCGAGATTTTCTCCATATTTCCGCAAATTTCAAGGAAATTGGCTACAATATTCCGAAATCTCGCCTCTAACCCCAAAAAAGCTTTGTTCTTTGTGCCCCATCAGCTTTTTCGGGGACCCCAAACAAAAACTCCATATTTCCGCAAATTTCAAGGAAATTGGCTGCAATATTCCGAAATACTGCCTCCTACCCCAAAAAAGCTTTGTTCTTTGTGTCCCATCAGCTTTTTCGGGGACCCCAAACAAAAACTCCATATTTCCGCAAATTTCAAGGAAATTGGCTGCAATATTTCAAAATCCCATTAATTTACTCCATCATCTGTATGCAATAATACAAAATCAAACAACGAGCCTAAATTTGTCTGATAGTAATCAAAGCCAATAGTCTTCTCACGATTTCCAGCCTTACCTACAGCATTGATCCGTGCTTTTTCAGGGGCCATTTTGGTTGAATTTTCAAACGCAAAGGTAAGTGGACTAGTGCTCGTATTTTGTATAAACAGAAAACAGGTTTTATTATCAATACCACCTTCCCAAGCATTAAAGTTTTTAAGTCCCAGTTCGCCAGAAGGGTGAGCATCTTCCTGAAAGAAGTTAGAAATATTGTGATTTCCATTATTATTTACCAAGGTTTTAGTCTTTTTTTCGGGAGTAGTATCTTTACACAAAATTTTCCACTGATATTTTTTTGTAAGATCATTAGGGGTGACTTTGAGTTCAAAAGTATCAATGGGGATTCCATTATAATTTTCATCATCCTTATTATCCCGAAGTAATCGGAATTTTTGTGACTGATTTGGTGCTAGTTCAAAACTAAATTTTTGGACTTTATTCTTTAGATTTAGTAGGGCTTCTGCGGTTGTGTCAAGTGATACCGTATAATCTTTAATATGCTGAACCGGATTAGCTTTTAGTTCCAATAGCGCCACTTCGACACCTGACTCGGCGGCAAAATAGGCCTTTTCGGAAAACAAGAAATTGGTAGAGAATTTTACCTCGTGAATAATCATTTTGGCGGCACTAAGACCAATCGTCATCATGATAGCGGACAAAATAATCGCTATAAGCAGCGTTGATCCGGCTTCTTTTTGGCATTTAGACGCTATAAATCGAGGAATCATTTATACTGTCGTGAAGAAATAGTAGTCTGAATATTAAGAACCATATTGGGATATTTGATAGAAGATACTTTGAGTATAATCGTTACCTTTGGCTGTAATTGTACTTCTTTTTTTCCAATATTGTCTCGATAGTAAGGGTTTTTAGCGGGAGAAATCTGGAAAAGAGATTTTTCAACTTTAAACGATTTACTAAAAAGAGGCTGCCCATTCATTTTTAGTGTTTCTTGAGAACTATCTAGTTCAAAAGTATTACTATTGAGACAAAGAACCTTTAGTGTATCATTGATGGTCATCCCCTGACAAACTCCAGGAGAAGTATAGGCATCATAATCTATCGAATAATTTTTGATTTTATCAGCGATTCTGGCCATCGCAAAGCTGGTTTCCTGTTGAAGTTGACTAAAGTTTTTGTTTCGGTCATTTGTCTGCAATAAGGCCCAAAAACTAGACAAAACGGTGGTCAAAAGAATTGCGGAAACAACCATAGAAACCAGTAGTTCTATGAGCGTGAATCCGCTATTTTTTGAGGTATATTTGTTTATTTTTGAGACCATTCGTTAGCCATGATAATTAGTTCTTAGGAAAAAGAAAGAGGGCCTTATTTATCCATAAGCATTTTTTTGAGGAAGAATCCCGTATGAGAACCTTTTATTTCGCAGACTTCTTCGGGAAGCCCTACGCCCATGATTTCACCACCAAATTTTCCGCCATCAGGGCCAATGTCAATGAGGTAGTCACAGCATTTAATAACATCGAGATTATGCTCAATGACGAGTACCGAGTTTCCTTTATCGACCAAGGCTTGTAAAACGGTTAGGAGTTTTTTTACATCAGAAAAATGAAGCCCTGTTGTTGGCTCATCGAGCACATAAACCGTTTTTCCGGTTGATTTTTTCATGAGTTCGCTGGCGAGTTTTACCCGTTGTGCTTCTCCACCAGAGAGCGTAGTCGCGCTTTGTCCGAGGAAAATATAGCCTAGTCCGACTTCGACAATAGCGTCTAATTTGTGCCGAATATTTGGGAAATTATCAAAAAATGCAGCGGCGTCTTCCACTGTCATATTAAGAACATCAGAAATAGATTTTCCTCGATAGGTAACCTCAAGCGTCTCGTCGTTGTATCGTTTACCGTTACACTGCTCACAGGGAACATAAACATCGGGCAAGAAGTGCATTTCTATCTTTTTTATACCGTCACCACTACAGGCTTCACATCGTCCTCCTTTTACATTAAAAGAAAATCGACCAGCATTGTAACCACGGAGTCGAGCTTCTGGCGTAGCGGCAAAAACATCTCGAATATCGGTGAAAACTTTCGTATAGGTGGCGGGGTTTGACCGAGGGGTTCTTCCGATCGCTGATTGATCGATAGATATGAGCTTATCAAGCTGATCAATGCCCTTGATTTCTTTATGTTTTCCCGATGGCTTTTTGGCTCTATTTAGGTCTCTGGCAAGCGTTGGAACGAGTATTTTATTGATAAGTGAACTTTTCCCTGAACCCGAAACACCGGTTATCCCGACAAAACAACCAAGGGGAATTTTTACATCGACTTTTTTGAGATTATTTTCTTCTGCACCAATGATTTCTAGCCAGCCAATAGGGACACGGCGTACTCGTGGAATGCGAATAGACTTTCGTCCAAAAAGGAAATCAGCCGTTTCAGATTTTATGTTTTTCATGCCTTCGAAATTCCCTGAATAAATAAGCTCCCCACCATGAATTCCTGCCTTTGGTCCAATTTCTACAATATGATCCGCCACACGCATCGTGTCTTCATCATGTTCGACAACGAGCACAGTATTACCGATATCTCGGAGATGTTTGAGGGTTTCGATGAGACGGTCATTATCTTTTTGATGGAGTCCGATAGACGGTTCATCGAGGACATATAAAACCCCTTGTAATTGTGAACCAATTTGAGTGGCCAGACGAATCCGTTGGGCTTCTCCTCCAGAAAGGGTATTGGCGGTTCTGGAAAGGGTTAAATAGGCGAGACCTACATTTTCAAGAAAGGAAAGACGATCGCTGATTTCTTTTTGAATGGGGCGAATGATTTCTTCATTAGTATCACTTATTTCGATACTTTTTACCCAGTTTTTAGCGTCCGGAACAGCCATCTGACAGACATCAAAAATTATCTCATTCCCGACAAAAACATTCCGACCATATTCGTTGAGTCGAGCGCCTTTACAGGTCGTACAAGTAGCCTCAATCATAAATTCTTCTAATTTTTTTCGAAGCGCGTCTGATTCTGACTCGTTGAATCGTTTTTCGGTTTGTTTTATGATACCTTCAAATTTTGATTCCGTTGTGCGTCCAGAAAAAGCCCCTTTTAATTTGACGGTGAATTTTTCAGATCCGAATCCTTCAAATATTTTCTGAAGAATATCGGGTTTTATATTCCCCATAGGCTCGTTGATGGTGAACTTATATTTTTTACCAATTTCTTCTAGTATAGCGTGATACCAGGCTAGTGTGTTATGTCCGAGGCTTGCCCAGGGCATGATACCACCTTCCACAATGGAGAATTTGGGATTAATCGCTATGTCTTGATTTAATTCAAGTCGGTAACCAAGACCATGACAAGCTTCGCAGGCTCCGTGTGGGGAGTTAAAAGAAAAAAGTCGTGGCTCAATAGGCGGAAAAGAAAAGCCCGTTTCTGGGTCAGAAAGATTTTCGGAGAAAAGGTGATCGGTTTCGTCTTTTAGTCGATGGGCGATCAGGATTCCGTCTCCAAAATTTAACGCGGTTTCAATAGAGTCGATCAATCGAAGTCGATCATCATTTTTTTCTTCAATTTTAGTGCCATCAGAAAGTGTTTTTACTTTTTTGCTATAATCAGCTTTACTGAGACGATCAACCACAATTTCAATCGTGTGTTTTTTATTCGGATCGAGGTCAAAATCTTCATTAACAGTTTTGATATAGCCATCTACACGAAGACGCACAAACCCGGCTTTTTGAATTTTCTCAAAAATATCCAGATGTTCCCCCTTTTTTCCTCGAATCATCGGCGCCAAAAGCATAAACTTTTCCCCTTCTTCCCATGTATCAATATTATCCGCCATTTGAGAGGGCGTTTGTGATTGGAGTAAAGCGCCTGTTTTGGGATGACGAGGGGTTCCGATTTTAGCGAATAGAAGTCTCAAAAAATCATAGGTTTCGGTCACGGTTCCAACAGTTGATCGGGGATTTCTAGGGGCGGTTTTTTGGTCGATGGAGAT
>JALWQU010000096.1 GCA_026982915.1 Candidatus Altimarinota bacterium
TTGATATACTTAGAGAGATCAACACGGTTATATTCAAGCGATAATTGTGCCTGTTGTCCTGCTTGTTCAATCATTTGACGAGCTTTATTATCCGCCAATCGTGCTTCGTTTAGCTTTTTTATCTCTTTCCGAATTTGTTTTATTTTTTGATTACGGTCTTTTTTTCCAATACTTCCTAAAAAACTTTGATTTCTCTTCTCAAGTGATTTAATAGTGTTGTGTAACTTCGAAGCTTCAGCCCCTTTCGCGTTAAATTCTGCCTTCAGAACATCCAAACGATCCTTCGCCCCCTTTTTCTCAAGGTCCAGTAAATTTGCCAACTCTACCTTTTTTGACTCGACTACTTGCACCATTCCAGCCTGCCTCGCTTCCAAGAGATGTGTCTCTACTTTAGCGATATTTCTTGCTAGTGCACTATGTCCCTCAAGCTGAATTTTATTAAGCTCTTGACCGTGTAGCACCATTTTATTAGTACTTTCAGATATATTTCGCATATTTACATCCCAGTTAGTCGCCAAGGTATAAACACCAGCCCCTAACAAGGCTAAAGAACCTATCACAAGCGCAATAGGACTCGATAAAAAAGCGATAGCCGTACCAACCCCTTTAAATAAAGACACTACCGTAGGTAGAATCGCCGTAACCCCCAAAAAAGCGACCGAAAGGCCTGATACAGCTAGTACAAGTTTTTTACTACTATCGGTAAGGTTTTTGTACCATAGTGCCACATCATCAATGATTTTAATCATTCGTTCTAGGGCTGGCAAAACAAGCTCAAGAATACTAAAGGCCAATTGCCCCAAATGTCCCTTTGCATCCTTCCATTTTGAGGCTAATTTTTGCATTTTTTCCGCATTCGTAAGGGTTAATTCCCCCTGTGTCGCCATGGTTTCATTCGATTGCTCCAGTACTTTTTGGAGGATAAACTGAGCATCATAAGCCTTTCCAACCGATTTCGCCTCTTCAGCCCATCCTTTCGTAATAATCCCAAGATTATCCAGTATCATCGGAGAGGCTCGCCCAATACCCGTGATAATATCATCAAAAGCTTGAGTGGTATCTGTTCCCATAGCCCTCGCTCGAACACGAGCAAATTCAAATAATTTACCAATTTTTTCTGTATCTTTTGTTACATTCAGGGCCATAGCTCTATTACCAGCCTTGATGAGATCTGTTTGGCTTACAATGCCTTGTGAATATTTCTCCATATCCGCTAAATATTGTCTGGAATCAACCCCAAACTGAGTAAACATAGCCCCTCCAAGTTGTTGCCCTTCAAGAAAATCATCACTCAGCTTTTTTAGTCCATAACTAATACCAGCCAACGCTGTCGTAATGAGGACTTGGTTTGATTTTATACTTTGATAAACCCCTTTCATGCTCGTTTTTAGGGACTTGAACTGTGATTTTATAGTTTTCGCCTGCTTCTCCGCATTTTTAAGATTCTGTTGAGCCGAGTCAAAAGCTTTTTTGCTATCGTCTCTAGCCTTAATAAGAATTTGGATGTCATTATTCTGCATAAAATTTTTTATAGTTTTAGCTTATCTTTTTGAGCCTTGATATGGGCTTCTTTTTTTTCCTTACTTCGTTGCTGTTCGCCCTTGAGGGACTCAAACCCCGAAATAATGGCGTAGAGATCAAGATCCAGTTTGGGCTGTTCTCCGATCTGAGTAGGTGTCCAGTTAAACTGTTCACTTAATCGGTATCGCATGAGAACCCACGGCGGACTGACTTCGTTTTTTTTGCTTCCCTCTTTTTTGTCCAACAAACGCCCAATATCCGAAACCTTAAACCCGTAATAATCCTCAAGCTCCTTAACTATTCGCTTTTTTTTTCGTCATCTCCATTCAGAACCTCCACACAAGCCTTCGCCACTTTTGAAAAATCTGATCGTTGCATTTGATCAATTTTTACATCATCAAGACTCGTAAGACTTCGAACCAAATAACGCGTTGCCTTATTTGAATTCTTGAGATCAATACTCACCGCATCAGGATTCATACCGTTCGGAAAAAGTAGCTCTTGATAAGTCTCGAAAACTTTTTGTGTCAAAATTTCTGAAACTTCGATTTCGGTACCGTCTGATATTTTAATATTCATGATTTATAGTTTTTTAATTTAAGCTTTTTAGTAAGCCGTTACTTCATTGATTACTTCCGCCGTTACCGTTGCCCCGTCAGCATCGCTGTAACTC
The DNA here is from genome assembly GCA_026982915.1 of Candidatus Altimarinota bacterium. GTDB lineage: Bacteria > Patescibacteriota > Gracilibacteria > UBA4473 > UBA4473 > JALWQU01. The sequence goes on from JALWQU010000096.1 coordinate 2,195, forward strand.
GCTTCTTCAAAAGAAAAACTTTCGGTTTGTAGATCATCAAGCCCACCACTATCGGTACGCTCTGAGATGAAGACTCGTGGAAGCGTGATCGTTAGTTTTGGTTTCGTCGATGTTCCGCTTATATTTTCCGTATGCTCCGCCACAATCTGAACCGCTTGAACGGTGTTATTCTCAAAAAGTGTCTTGATACTTCCGTCCTTGAGGTTTCGCTCAAAGTTTCCGTTAAAAACAAACTTCTGATGATATTCTTCCGCTGGATCCTGACCACCACCAAAATCCTGAATACTATTATTCTCAATATTCATATCAAAAGACTTCATCGTGATCGGTGTTGCCCCTGTCAATCCCGCAACATCGCTCGCAAATTTAACCGTCACATGTCCAAAGGTAAAATTTTGCTGAGAAGTGGTTAAAAAAGTCTTCGTGGAACTTTCAGGATACTTCCCAAGCAGACTCGCTGTCACCTTTACAAAGTCATCTTCAGAGAAAGCAAGAGAAAGTGATTTAAGAATCGCGCCAATAATTTTTGATTTATCACCCCCCGCTTTTTCAAATATCGTTAAATATTTAGGCGTATTAGAAGTTTCTGCGACCGTTATAGCGTGCTTATTCGCCCCAACTTCGGGACTATCGGTCGTAGTAGCAATATTCCCCATAACCGCCCCCAAAAATAAACCGATCGTTTTACTGCCGGCATAAATTTCAATCGATGGTTCTGAGTTTTTCCGTAAAACTTCAAACCCTGCCGACCCTGACCGCACACCACGCCCGCAATTAATGTTGAGCTTCTCCAATTTCTCATTCAACCGAGTACCGTCCAAATGGCATAGGGGGAATATAGTAGAGGCCTCTGTGGTTCGATCGGTCTGTATCCCGATCATGTATTGTCGTTGTCGTCCAATGTGTGCTTGCATGTGCTAATGAATTAAAAAAAATAATTCATTCGCTTAAAATCTCCCTTATTCCATCTTTTTTATAGCTTCTTCGTAACTTTCAGCCTGAACGGTTTGACCGGTTTCAGGATTGGAAAACGAATGAAGCGGTTTTTCTTTTTTCGAAGCCGTTTTAGTATTTTTCGTCATCTTAATTTTAGTATAGTGATTTCTATACTATTTTACAATTTTTTTACGAAAAACGACTAACCTGTACGCGTATTTCAAACGAAGCCTTGAAAAAACGGACTCTCGCTCCGGGTATTTCCTCAAACCCAAACCCTCCACTAACAACGCGTGTAAAACTAGCACTTGCGAAGTGATCAACCGTAAGGGAATCAAGTTTTGCCATTATCTTATCCGCCAAGAGGTTAAGCAAATCCTCGTTTGACTGTTTCGTTTGAGTCTCACTAGAAATCTCATCGTAGACGAAAACATCAAAGAAATAAGATCTCAAATCGTTCTGACTATCGGAAACCTGTCCTTGGTTGTCACCGCTCAACACAAACGCACTCGGAAAAGAATAATTTTCAAAATCCACATAATCCAAGACATTTGATAGCTCTGAAATTTCAGAAATAGCGGTTTTGAGTTTTTGCCGAAAATCTATGTAGGTCATTTTTATTTTTTAGAAAATATTTTGAGTGAGTTGGTCAAAGCCTCCTCGAAGAACTTATCAATCTTCCCCTGAGTATCCTCAACCGCCTGATCAAAGAAAGGTCGAGCTTCCATTCGTTTCGTCCCCTCGTGTACATATTTTGCGTATTTCAACGGAACATTTCGCCCACTGTCGGGGCTAACCGTCCCTTTGAGTATCTTGACCCTAGGCGTTATCGATCTCAAAAGTGTCCCCGTATCAACCGCTTTAGCGTGAACGGTTTTTCCGGCTATAATTTTGCTCGATGTACGAGACAAAAGCATGGTTGATTTGGCGATAGCCTCCTGAAGATTTTTACCCGTTTTTTGAGGGAAATTTTTCATCGCCCACTGAAGCACCTCAAGGTTTTTGATCTTAATCCCTATTTGCATTCTAAAATAAGGGTTAAATGCTCCATTCCCTGCACATTATCGTGTCTGTTAACACTCTTCACATGATGTTTTTTTGAATCTATTGTCAAAATATCCGCCTCATTCACATCGGCTGAAATCTCACAAAATCCCTTGAAAGAGTCGGCAAAGCTCCCCTCGATAAGGGGGAAGTCTTTATCTGAAACAGGCTGGATAATAACCTGAATATTCCCCACCGATTGAAGAGTCTTTTTGCCATCCAAAGCCACCAGTCTTTCGACTTGGGCCGTTTTCTGGGCGTTGAGGAAATTGGCTAAAAAGCTCATATTTTTTAGACTAAAATTCTTTTGTATTTCTTAACCACTTGATCAAAAAGCGATCTTGAACCGACTAAAACCCCACCCTCATTCTGCTTTGTTTCGCCGTAAGTAATGGCGAGTTCTCCAAGTCTTTTACTTTTTATATTTGCATCACCTCCGCTTTCGTATTTCACGGTATAGGCTTTTTTTATTTCTTCATACATCGCCTCAATTATATCAAGCGGAACGGTTGAAAATCCACCTTTATACTTAACTTCAATGTTTTTATCCTGCGTAAATACGCCATTTAAAAGTTCAATCCTGCCAATATCGGTTTCTAGTAAAAAATCATCCTCACCGACCAACTCACTGTCAATTTTCACCCAAGAATCGGCACTATAGTTTTCAAAGACAACTGGGAAATTTTTAAGAAAAACTTCTTTATCCGAATCACCCAAAAAACTTTCCGTAACGACTGCCTGCGTAATATTCCGACCAATCGCTTCCTCAAGCGTGTTTTCTACAAAATCAATCAAACGCTGAATCTCGGTATCGTGTGAATCATCACCGACACCGAGATAACTTTTGGCATCTGAAAGGCTTATTATAGACATTTATTTTTTTAAAACTTCGATTGAATCACCGTACTTCTTGACCTCATCTTTGGCGACAAAAACCTCTTCCCCTGCCTCTCCGACTTGGTAGATTGACTGAAGAAGTTTTACTTTAACGACTTCTTCGGGGTTATCGTTCGCCTTTACTTCTTCTTCAGCTTTCTTTTTCGCTTCAGCTTCTTCCTTTGCCTTTTGTTCTGCTTCGGCTTTCGCTTTCGCTTCTTCTTCCTGCTTCCTTTTTAGAGCTTCTTTTGCTTCTTCAGAACTTTGCGTTCCTTGAACTGCTTTGTTTGCCGTATTATTGTTTGCCATAATGGTTTGAGTTAAAAATTAACCACGCCCCACAAAACGTGAGGCGTTCGCTAACCTTCTTTTTAGCTTGAGGATGTTTTAAGTCTTGAAAAAGCAGCAGGAACTTTGCACGCAAGTGCAACTCGTTCCGTTACTTTTCCAGCAATCTCATCCGATTGGAAAAGATTGATAGTTGTTGACCCAATCTTAATACTCGCATCACGAGAATAAGAAATACTAACCCCTCTTCGTTGTCGAATAGCAAACCATTTTGGATCCCCAAAGAAGATAAAGGCTTTTCCAGCCTGAGAAGCATCCCCCACTTTTGGCATAGCCGAAATGAATTCAACTTCATACCCCTTGATTGTCCCTCCTGGTTTATCTTTAAACGAACTAAAGATATATTGACCTTGAGAATCTTTAAGTTTTTCAATCACTCCCATGAGAGATCGAGACATAAAGAATTTACCTGGATTAACAAGATACTTCTCATCAACCGCATAAATTAGATCAATAATATCATCTCCTGTTCTAAAAAGTCTTAAGTTTTCCGGACAAAAA
>JALWQU010000097.1 GCA_026982915.1 Candidatus Altimarinota bacterium
CTATCATTCCTGTAAATGTCGTTCACAGAAAATCTCCCAAACCTCCCAACCAGACTACTATGCTAGATTTTTTGTCCGGAAAACTTAAGACTTTTTAGTCCATCTTTGATTTGACTGAATAATTTATTTCTTTCAATTTCAGAGAGGTCTAGGGTGGAGTCATCAAACGAGGCAGGAGTTAGTGTCTTCAATTCGACGGTAGAAGGTATTATGACTTTTGCGTCATTGGGAAGCACATCTAAACCACTAAAATCTGAGATGGCTGAGGGTAGTGTGAACTCCTTTAAAAAACTAGCAAGATCTATATACTTATTTAATTCGTCTATATTCTTAGCCGTACTTATTAGGTTTTGCAAATATTTTAGACCAACGCCTTCGTTATTTTTGCCATAGTTGCAGTATGCGCTTAAATTTTTTCTCATTTCAGTTTGTTTCTCTTGTAGTGATTTCTTTTGATCTGTCGTTAAGTCTTGCTTCATAAATTCCGCTACCGCTGAATCAAAATTAGTAAGTATCTTAAGGTTTTCAGTAGTGACACCCTCATCTAGACAAAAGTTTTTTGTATTATCTATAGCCTCTTTAATATCAAGATCTAGGAGAGCCTCCTCGCTAATATCAAGATCTGGTAAGTCTTCATCGTCTATATCAAACTCTAGGTCTTCATTGTTTGACTCTGTTGAATCTCCAACAACTTCCGCAGCAGCCCCACTTGTGGTTTCTTGAGTATCTGAAACAGTCTCGCTAGCTAGTTTAGCTTTCAGCTTTTCTTTGATTGTACTGGATAGATCTAGAATCTCGTTGCACCACTTTATATTTTTCAGAGCCACTTTTGCTTCTCTAGCTAGGGTATTTGCTATTTGTTGACATTGTTTTTTTTGTGGTCCCTCATTCAAAACTGCCAACCAATTCGGTATATTCGCCGCCTTTATATCTTTAAGGATTGCGATACTTTCTTCTTTTTTCATTTCAATCTCTTGGTCATGTTTTTCTATGGCGTTTAGTACTACCTGAGAATTTATTAAATCAGAATTGTTGTTTATGGTTTCTTGAAATTTACTAAGGAGATCCGAAAGACGTTCATTAGTATCAGAGTCTTTTAAATGTTTTAGTAGCTTCTGTTGATCTGCTTGATGATTAATAGCTGTTGCTATATCTTCTTCGTTATAAGTCGGTTCTTCTGGCATTTTTGAGAGTTATTAATTATAAGGATATTAACTGTAATATAAATATTGTCAATAGTTATTTTGACTTATTTTGTAAATCCAATTTTATTACTTTGCTTTGGCAATTTTTTTGAATTCTTTTATGAGGTGTTCAACTTTCTTTTTAGCCTTCATCCTATCGTTCTTTAGTCGTTCGGTCTCTTGTTCGAGGGCTTGTATTAAATTTTTTGTAGGGTCATCTGTTTTACTGTTTTTTCCGTGATTGGCTTTGGTTATTTTCATGATTATGGGGGTTATTTTATTATTATTTTATGAACTTATGGATATTTTTCTAGCCTTTTTCCCTTAGAGTCGCTAATTCTTTGTAGGCAGTACGAAGATCATCGGTGGATTGGCTATCAAGAGCTGTCTTTATTTTTTTGAGTATATTACTATATTCATTTACAGATAGATTACTGCGTGATTGCCTTAATCGACGTAAGAGATTCAACATCGTTCTTTTTAGTGATAAATAAGGCGGTATAGGTTTTAGTTCTTCATCAATAACAATACTATGCGGAACGGCTTTCATGATAGGTTCGGTCTCCGTAAATCGATAGCTATGAATATCATTAGGCATCCCTTCTTTTTTATCAAAAATCGAGACTTTTCCGAGCGGGGGTTTTTCTGGGAATTCCCAGTTATTGGGGATGGCTTTACTTTTACTTTCTGCCTCCAATAAGACAATAACTCGTTTTGGTTCACCGGCTATGATTACCGTTCCTTCATACAACTGATACGGATAAGCGTCTTCGAGCATGACCATGTCGGTGAGATCGGTTGTTGGCTGATTGATATCGATCCGACCGTGTGTCATCGTCGTGTTGTAAACCCGCATTTCCGCCCGTAACCCGATTTGCTTTCTTTCCGCGGATTGTTTTTCCATGAGTCGGAACTGATCACTGATATTATTTCGTTGTTGTTCTACAAACTCTTCACGAATAGTTACTTTACGGCTTGTTTCTAGGGATCGCATGATTCGGCTATTAACCGAAGTCGGCACCTGACTACCATCTGGGAGATTTTTGCTTAATTCATCTACTTTACTTGTATAGCTGGAAAGATCGAGTTTTGTAAATAAGGGGGTTTGTGGATGAGCTGTGGGATCATTTAAGTGTGCCTGTTTTTCTCCCGCTTTCCGCTGAATTTCTTGCTCATACCGTTTTACACGAGAATTGATAGTTTTGAACTGTGTCCAAGCCTTTAGGATAACAACTCCTTCCTTTCCATATTTTGTGATAATTTTGTCATGATTGTCTATGCTGAATTCGCTGAAAGTTTCGGCGATACTTTCATAAGTCTCGATAAAGTTGATTAGTGGTTCAATGCCGACGGTTACTTTTCCTAAGAAATCATCTATATCTGTTTGATCAAAAGCTTCTTTGAGATCATCACTTTTAAGGGCTTTGTATTGATTAAATAAGGGTTGGATCTGTTCACTGTAAAGCGCGAGTTTTTCGCTATTGCTATTGTTTTCATTGCTAGCCCCTCCCTTCTTGTTTATCCATCCGTAGAGTTTGCGGATAATGGTGTCATCTTTTATTTCTGTTAACCGATGAGGGTCTTCATTGAAATACTCAATATACCCTACAATACGATCTTCATCAGTAGCGTTTAGCATCTGAGCATTGGGGCCCGTCTCCTCAAAAGGAATATAAAGCGCGATTTCGTTTAGAATATTCCGTAAAGATTCTCCCGCAATAGGCGCTATATTTAACACTTCTTTTATGTGTTGCTTCACTTTATCGAAATACGCTCCTTCATTGGCAGGATTTTCTATCTTGGCGGCCGAATTATCAAAGTCTACCTGCCGGTCAAGTAGCCGGTTTACCGTGGCTTCATTGTTCTTGGCTTTTTCGTTGACGGCATCGTCTTTTAGGATGTATTTGGATTCATTTATCCGGAGTGCTTCAAAGACATCAAATCTAGAATCTATATGTAGTCCAAGCTTTGTTGTAAAATCTCTTAGTTTGGAAGAGCATTTTCCTTCCTTTATTATCGTTTTTATGGTAGCTCGTAATTTGGAGGATTCTATGTAGTCATTTTCAAGATCATGTTTTTCTATTTTTCGGGTTATTTGTGAATTTACATACCGCATTTGTCGTGTTTTTTCGACCCGGACAGCGGCTATTCGTTTTTTTAGCATTTGGTGCACCTTTCTGATATTCTGGATATGTTGTGCGACATTCCGGTTGTATCGTTCCATTTTTCGATTATGGGCCATTTTTCCGGTTACAATGGAACTTGGGGTTCCCAGTAAAGTCCCAGCTAAGACGGTTTTCCCGAAAAGAGCTCCAAGAGCCAGACCGGGAACGGCAGCGGCGGCGGTTTTAGTTTTATCGATGATTGTAGTATTCTTTACCCATCCATGGGTGGATCTTTTTTGGGTTTCGATACGCTGGTTTTCGAGCACGCGTTGAAGGGCTTGATTGGAAAAACTATCAATCATTTGTTCGGCAACTTCTAGAGAGCCTAGAGAAGCTTTTGACATATCTTTCCTAGTCCCTTTTACCGATATAGCCGTTATGGTATCCTTAAAGGTATTGCTTATTATGGTTGATTTTAAGGGAGTGATATCACTGCCGCTTATATCCTCAAAATGTTTTAAATAGGCGCCTTTTTGTGCTTTTATAATATCCAAGAAACTTTCGGTTCCGACGCCTCGACTACTATCTTTTCCGAAGATTTTATCAAGCTTTATCCCGAGACTTTTACTTATGAGGAAATTCTTTTCCATGGAAAGTGGGTCGGTTATGGCATCAACTTTTTCTGTGTTTTCAGTTACGACCTTTGTGAGCAGTTTGTCTATGAAGGCTTGCTCTCTTTGCTTTTCTTCTTCCGTGTCATTCTTATCAAGTGTATCTGGTCTTCCTGCTAAACATCCATCCATATGGAGCGGATCAGTATCTTCCTTGAGAAATATATATCGTCCAGAACGGCTTTTCATTTTATTGATTTATTAGCGCAAAATTCCCGCTATTATATCATAAAATCATTATAATTCAAATTTTAAAGGTGTTTTTTTTGGTAAATCTCATTTTGATGTGTCGGAGGTAAAGTAGGCATATATAGATTTAAAATGATACCACCAAAGAGATTATTCTTTTGAAATAATCCCCTAAAAAACAAGAACGATTCCGCCCCTTGCAGGGGAGGCTAGGCGGGGTATAAGAAATTATTCCTGCTCTGGCTTTGGCATATTATTTCTCAAATTCCTTCATTTTCCTTTTTCTGTTTTACGATTTATGGTTTTACTCATAGGAACTAAACATACCCCTCTTAATCTCCCCTGCTAGGGGAGAAATAAATCGAATCTTAATATTTATCAGCACATCATTTTGGGGATTACCCGTTTTTTTGGATAATTCTTTTTTTGAGAAGGATAGTATTTTAAAGATAAGGATAATTCGTCTAGTCTCATTTATTCAGTCTCTCTTTTTCGTTGGATAATTCTTCCTCTTCAAGCGGGAAATCGAAGAATCTTATAATTTTCAAGAGATGCTTCACAACATTCCGTTGGGTTCGAAGTTCAGCATGACAATTTGAATTAATCCTGATATTTAACACCCCTTGACTTCCCCTCTTTCAAAAAGCGGGGAAACTTTCCTTTGTAGTTTTCTATACTAGATCACCTTAAAAAAAAGACACGCCGCGGCGTGTCTCTACGTATACTTTATTACTTACCAAAACGGTGAAAAATCTCACGAATTTACTTTAACTTATTTCGTAAAAAAGCCGGTGTATCAAGATCATTTTCTTCATCTTTCAGTTCACCATTGAAAGAGAAAGCTTTTTTCATGAGTTGTGCGTGCCCTGGTTTTTTACTCGCTTCTGGGGCAAATCCTGTAGCAATAACCGTGATTTTCATTTCTCCATCATAGGCTGGATCGATAACCGAACCAAAGATAATATTGGCTTCAGGATCAGCGGCTTCAGTGATAACTTTGGCGGCTTCATCGATTTCATACATAGACAGATCATTACCACCCGTGATATTAAAGAGAATTCCTTTGGCTCCATGAACCGATTGCTCAAGAAGAGGGGATTCAATCGCGGCCTTAGCAGCATCGGTAGCACGGCTTTCTCCAGCACCATAGCCGATTCCCATAAGGGCGGTTCCCGCATTACTCATGATTGATTTTACATCCGCGAAATCCACATTGATGAGTCCGTGAAGCGTGATGAGATCTGCGATACCCTGAACTCCCTGACGGAGAACTTCGTCTACTACTGAAAATGCATCGGTAAGGGGTGTTTTTCGATCAATAATCGAAAGAATTCGGTCATTGGGGATAGTGATAAGTGTATCAACATTTTTCTTCAGTTCTTCATAACCTTCATCGGCCTTTTTGGTTCGCATTTGACCTTCAAATGAAAAAGGTCGAGTGACAACGCCGACGGTAAGGGCTCCAAGTTCTCGGGCAATACCCGCGATGACGGGGGCAGCTCCTGTTCCCGTTCCGCCACCGAGACCACAGGTCACAAAAACCATGTCTGCCCCCTTGAGGGTTGATTTTATTTCTTCGAGAGATTCTTCCGCCGCCATTTTTCCTACTTCTGGATTAGCACCGGCTCCGAGACCACGAGTGGCTTCTCGTCCGATATGAATTTTGTGCGTTGCATTAGAATGGAAAAGAGCTTGTGCGTCTGTATTAACCGAAATAAATTCTACA
>JALWQU010000098.1 GCA_026982915.1 Candidatus Altimarinota bacterium
GCAAAAAAAACAGCAGAAAAAATATCCCCGCCAAGACAATGACATTCTGAGAAGAGTAAATTTCGTTTCTTGTTTTCATATTAGAGGTGGCCTGAATAAGAAGCTACCCAAGAATATCACTTCCAACGGCTCTTTCAACAATTTTTCGTAGACGATTACTCGCAAAATCAGGATCATCACTATCGGTAGAGGGCACCGGAATAATAGCCGGAAGGGCTCGCTTTGTAAACCGTTCAATAAGCTCTTCTGGAAACTGTTTGTAGTACATCTCTTCAACAAAAACAACCGCATAAGTCGCCGTTTTTTGCTCGTCACCAATATGCGCTTTGAAAAGCTTCTCCACTGCCTTTTGGGCTTCTTCTTGACTGAAAACACCATGTGTCTCACACCCTAAACTTCGGAAAATCAAAACTGAGCTTTCATTTCCCACGACAGCCAGTTTAAATTGATTTTCCATATTTTTCTAAGCGTTATAAGGCTCTAAAATTTTTCAAGTGTTTTGTATATTTCTTCTGGCGAAAGCCCGTGAAATTTCGCGAACATAATAAATTTCAATAATCGGGCATTTTGAAGCCTTTTTTCAAAGTAAACAAAGGGAATTTTTATAGAGGTCACCTCCCCCATAACCGATGCATCCAAAAACTGCTGATAGGCTTTATCCAGATTTTTTTCAATTATGAGTAGGTTTTCACTATTAGCTTCTTCTTTCATATTTTTAACCATATCACCAAAAGTACTCTTCCCAGACCACGCCACAAAGTCCTCAACAGTTTCAATAGAGGCGGCTTCCTGATAACTAAAATTCCCAAAAGGAATCCAGGCTTCTGGTAAAACCTTTTCTTTAAGAACCAAAACCGATCGTGCTAAGTTTCTAAAATTTGTTTGATCCGCTCTAAGAGCTAGCAAATCTGATAAAAAGTATTCATACCAACCATCTCTAATATCGGATAAAACCTTAAAATAAGCCTGATCCAAAGCATATTCAATAAATCGAAAAGATTTATCGTGTTTAGCCAATATGTCTTCGGCTTTATCAATAACCTCAAAAAAAGCGGGTTCAATGCCACCAATAGGTTTTTGGTCAAAAACAATCGACTGTAACGTTTCCGCATCCCATCGTCCAAGGTCAGAAAATCCATTCGCTTCGGTAAAATCACCAATATCTTTTTTGTCCTCGATAAACTTTCGTTTAAGCGCTCGCTTTAGATTATTAAGATCAAATTGAAGCCAACAAAAACTCAGTCCAGGACTATTTTCTGTCCCATTTATAAGCATAGCCTTTGTTTCTAAAAGACCTTGAGTGATAACCGCGTCAAAGTTTTTAGCGGATGTTTTTTCATCTAAATATTCAGCATATTGCAACTCGGACATCACCCGAAACGCCGCCTCAGGAGAGGTCGCCCCAATCATCCGATCAAGTCGATTAACATTAAGCAGTCTTGATTCCTGTGCTTGTACTTGTCCAGAAATAAATAAGTAATCCATGAGATGAGGCAAGTTAGTAACGGTTTAGTAATGAGGATAGATAAGGAATTTTATCAACCTGAAAAAATAAAGTCCTTCTTAGACAAATTTCAGTTGTTCTGCTAAGTAGATTTCAAGCGAAGCCTTAAATTCATCATTAATAAGACTTTCGAAAGAGCTATCAATTTCTCCAGTAGAGGATTTAAGAATAAATCCCCCTTTTAAATCTCCTGTTTCTAGGGTAAAATTAACCCCTTCAGGAAGACACTTCTTGGTGATATCAAGTCTTGATTTAGGTACTTGTAGTACACCTTTTTTGTCGGGTACCTTTGCCAACAAAGGCGTAATTATTTTAGCGTAAAGATCATCAGATGCTTTTTCTAATCGGGTCTGCAAGGCTCCTCGTAAATCTTTTATGATCGCTTGTTTTTTTGCCAAGATCATTCGAGCTTTTTCTCGACGAGCCATTGAGGCTATCTTTTTATCAATGGAAGCTAGGGCCAAGTCAGTTTTTTTATCTAACGAAGCTAGGGCCTTTGATTGTTTTTCTTTAGCCTGTTTGTCGGCTTTTTTACGGCTGACAGCCGCTTCGTCTTGAAGCAATTTTATAGTTGCATCGGCTTCTGAAAGAATCTTTTTAAGAATGTCCTGTAATGCCATTGTTATTGTATTTTTTAAGTAAAAACGGAAATTTTAATATTTCGGTTAAGCCACTGTTGGTAGAAACAGAAAGGCCATTAGTAGTCCAAAGATAGCTGAAGTTTCAACCAAGGCCGCTAGAATAATCGAACTAACAAGCAATGATTCGTTTCGAGCAATAGCCCCAATACCACCTGCGGCTACACGACCTTGGAACCATCCTGAGAAAAGACCTGAAAACCCCATTAACATACCCGCGATCATATATTGTTTACCATCTGACACCGAAAGATCGGTTACCCCCTGTATCCCTAAATAAATCATAAAGGCGATAAGCAGTCCGTAGATAGCTTGTGACCCAGGAAGAGCCGTCATGGTCATAACCTTTACAAAAAGATTTGGTTTTTCCGCAATAACCCCGGTGGCTTTTGTTCCGGCAAGTCCCATCCCAATAGATGATCCAACACCGCCTAATACTGCTGAAGCTGCTGCTCCAATAACCGCAAACGCAATTCCTGTTTCCATGTTTTAAATGATTTAAAAAAATAAAATTTCGATCGCATTCTTAGTATTATATATAAATTGTCAAACAAAATAATAGCCTATCTTTTTAAAAGTTATACAATATGGAAAATTACAACCCCCAAAACACATGAAAAAAATCATCTTCACGTTCTTTATTATAGCGATATCAGTCGCTTTGGCCGGTATTTATAAATTTAACTACCTTTCTTCTCAGGAAGGCTACGATGTAGACGGCAATGCTATCCCTCCAGATAATCTTCCTCAAGCGGAAAATTGTGCCGCCGATGGTGTCGGCTGTGAACAGTTTAATCCGGATAAACCAACACCGAAGGCACTAAAACCACAAATTATTACCTCCGTTTCTCCTGCTGAATTTAAGGCCTTAGCCGAAACGGGATCCTCCATTATTATTGATATACGAACCCCCAAAGAACTTTTACCCGAAAACGGGGGTCCACTTTTTGACAAAGCTCTAAATATTGATTTTTACGCCCCTGATTTCAAGGAAAAACTTAAACAACTTGATCCGAACGAAAAATATTTAATTTATTGTCGAAGCGGTAACCGAACCAATCAAGCTTTGGAAATAATGAAAGATCTAGGATTTGAAAATGTAACAGATCTAGCTGGTGGTCGAAAAGCCTGGCTCAAAACTTTTCCGGATGAAGACAAATCTAGCACAAAAACTTCTCAAAATACCATAAAAGGAAGGTCTATGAGCTCCATGATGAATCATGAAAATCTAGGTGATAAATTTTCAAAAAGTACTGAAAGACTCCCCGATGTAATTCCAACGGAACTGGTGAAACTCAAAGACGGCGATACCTTTGAAATGACGGCTGAAATGGTTAAACAAGAAATGGGAAACCGGGTTATTAAGCGATTAGCCTACAACAGAATGATCCCCGGACCAATTATTCAGGTCGAAAAAAACGCACGGATAAAAATAAAGTTTACCAACAAGCTCGATGTAGAAACTACCCTACATTCTCATGGTTTACGAATAGACGATGATTTTGACGGGGTTCCAATCGGAATGGGAGGGAAACAAAAAAACATGAAACCCGGCGAAAGTTTTACTTATGAACTAACTTTTCCCGACATTGGGGTTTTTTGGTATCACCCGCATATCCGAGAAGATTATACGCAAGAAATGGGCCTTTATGGGAATTTCTCCGTTCAAGGGCGAGGCTATTGGAACAGCGTTCACCGAGAAGAATTTTTAGTGCTTGATGATTTTTCTGAAAATGATCCGTTTTATAAAGACCTTACGAATAAGACTTTAATGGGACGATTTGGAAATATCTTACTGATTAATAATCAGGAAAATTTTCAAATGAAAGCAAAAAGAGGGGAAGTGATTCGTTTTTTTGTGACGAATACCGCCAATACAAGGACCTTTGATTTTAGTATTATGAATGTAGGAGTGAAAAATATTTCGCCCTTAAAAATTGTAGGAGGTGATATTGGACGAGTCGAAAAAGAATACTTAGCAGGAAACTTTATTATTGCACCAGCCGAACGAATTATTTTTGAAGCCACTTTCAAAAAACCAGGGATATACGAAATTCAGCACCGTGGTAAAAAAATTGGTGAAATTGCCGTAAGTGATGAAACAGTTGCCCCATTTTACGCAGAACCACTTTCTGTATATCCGGAACAAACACCACTTAATCTTATTGAAGAGTGGGAAAAACTTCGTAAAAACCTAACTGACTACGCCATAATCCGAGATAAGACCTCAAGTCCAGATCTAGGACATGGTTTGATCGAAAAAATACCCGATAAACACCTTCGTCTTTCCATTGGAATGAAAAATATGGGCGAAATAAAAATGGGCATGAATCATAAAAACGGGATGGGGAAGATGATGGGAGGAATGCCGAAGGATATGGATATGAAGGATAAGGTGAATGGCGAAGCCAGAGAGGATGCCCTGGGGCAGGCCTCTCTCGGAGGAGTGCGACATATGGAAGAAGACGGTGGTATTGAATGGGAAGATGATATGGCTCAAATGAATAAGATGAGTAATAATGGCATGATGGAATGGATGATTATTGATGAAACCGATCCTCAAAATCCAAAGAAAAATATCGAGATGAATGAGGCTTGGAAATTCAAAAAAGGCCAAATGGTGAAAGTAGAAATCTACAATGACCCAAAATCAATGCATCCGATGCAACATCCTATTCACTTTCACGGACAACGATTTGTCGTATTGACTAGAGACGGCAAGCCAAATGAAAACTTGCAATGGAAAGATACCGTTTTAGTGAAAACAGGCGAAAAAATCGAAATTCTTTTAGAAATGTCGAACCCGGGTAAATGGATCGCTCATTGTCATATTGCCGAGCACATGCACGCAGGAATGATGTTTAATTTTGAGGTAGAGTAAAAATTGCTTATCATTCTTCATTTAAAATACAGCTCGTTAAAACGAGCTGTTTTAAAAACTACTTCCGCTCTAATCGCTTTAGCGTTAACCAAACGAGTAATCCAATTCCGGATAAAATCATCCCGAGACATAAAACTTGTCCGGTGGTAAAAATCCAGATAAAGGTTTCTGGTTCTCTGAAATACTCAATAATAAATCGAAATACCCCATAACTGATTAAAAAAGCACTCGTAAGTAGTCCTTTTTGCTTGGTTTTACGAAAGAGGCAAAGAAGAATAATGAGTATTAAAAGATTTTTCGCTACTTCATAGAGCTGACTCGGATGACGAAGAAACATATCTATGTGAGGGAAAATAACCCCCCAAGTCTGATCGGTAACTCGCCCTACAAGCTCCCCATTCATAAAATTGGCCCCACGCCCTAAAGCCAGAACCAGTGAAAGTGGTATAACTAAAATATCCGTAATATCCAGTAACGAAATACGATGTTTTTTGGCCCAAATAAAGGCAAAAATAAGCGCCCCAATAATACCACCATGAATAGACATACCTCCATGCCAGATTTTAAAGACTTCCCAAAAATCCGTTATAAAAGTACTAGGCGCATAAAAGATAAACTCTCCCAATCGTCCACCCAATACCCCAAAGAAAAAAAGTCCAAAACAAAGGTTTTCAAAAACCTCTTTGTTTAGTTTTTTATCCTTATGTTTTTTTTGCCAGAGATTCCATCCCCAATAAATTCCCAAAAAGAACCCTAAAGCATAGACCATACCATACCAACGCACACTAAGACCTAAAAAACTAAACGCTATCGGATCAAGATTCCAGGTCCACATG
>JALWQU010000099.1 GCA_026982915.1 Candidatus Altimarinota bacterium
AAGTGGTTTTCCAAAATTTTCTGGATTTTCGACTAAAGTTGTTTCAATTTTGTTTTTTATCTCACGGAGAATTTGAGGCTCAATTTTTTTGAGACGCTTTTTGGTAATCAAATCCCCATAAATAATTTCATACATAGTTTAAGCCGGTAAAACATCTTTCCAAAAGGCCTCATGCGATTCAAACTTTTTGGTTCTTGTTCCTAAATCATCGGCTAAAGCTCCTAAATAATTATCCTCAGCATTTTCAAGACCCTCTCGTAAAAAAATATTAATACTTTGGGATAATGAAATTTTATTTTTCCTGGAAAAATTTTCCAAAATTGACTCAAGATCGAGGGGTAAGGTTACCGGAATGCGTCTTTTTGTTGTTGCCATTCCCTTTATTTTATTAATCACTTTATAATTGTAGCAAAAGTGAATCACTTTATCAATTTTTTTCATCAAAAAAGTAACTCAACCCCTTCCACATACTTACAAAAGCTTGTTTTTTCAAGTTTATGCACCTGAATAATCTGATAAAACCAGCGTGGAAGTGAGCCATTGAATTTCACTTCCATGATGACAAAATCCTCATAAAGTGGCGTGCAGGTTTCCCGAAAAGAAGCTCCATTGGCTGATGCAAAATTCAGATCATAATCAAAAGTTACCCGAAAATCAGGATCACCTTTGGCGAAAAAAGGCTTTCGTTTGTAGTGAACCAATAACTGCGGTTTTAGGTGATAGTTGAGTGTTTCAAACATAATTTCTTCCGCCAAATCCTTATTAATAGTGGTTTCTTTTCCCAGGGAGAAAGGATCATCAATGAAAGCTTCTATGAATTTAGCGGGGAGTATGGCGCGATCTTTTAGCACAATGGCCTCTGATTTTCGTTTCATTTCAAAAAAAACAGGATCGGTTGATTTATGATGACGGTCATAAGTCCGAATACGAAATTTTTTTCGAGGCGATACTCCGTCTTTATTTTCCTGATAACACTTTCGTGCGGCATTATCAAAATAGAGTGAATGACAGTCATAAAAATCAGATTCCCCAACAAAAGGATCCCAATGCATGTAGGGCAAAAGAGCCGGAATAATCAAATCAGACAGATCACTCGGGAGTTTGTACTTCAGTTCAAAACGACGAAAATGAGTTTTGTATTCAGCCATAACAGCTGTAAGGGTAGCTTTATTTTTATTTTTGGCTAACATAATTAGGAGTCTCAAGCCTTAAACTAAATTTTAAAGTCAATTTTACATGAAATACCTCGGAAACAGTCCAGAAAATATCTTTCAACGCATTCGAAAAATGTATATCGGTCACTACGGAAAAGTAACCGATGTTCTCAACGCCGCCACAGGGCAGCCTGATAGTGTCCCACCGATGACCCTTCGGAAGTTGGTCGCCAAATGGGTGCTCAATGAGGAAAACCAAACGCATACTTATTGGGATAATGACGATCCTGGTGAATTTTGTATGAATATGATCCGACGAGTGGCTCGGTTTGACGTGAAACAATATGAGCACCTCGCCACACTCGTGCTTCCGGGGGAAAAATCGATGCTTCCGCTCATGCCTATCACTTGTGCGGCAAAACAAAAAAACCTGCCTAAAGTGGCGGACAATGAGGGTTTTATTCGGACAATTCCGTCTTATGATCTTTTGGAAACATGGGCGGATTACATCGATGCGCCTTGTCAGCGATGGCCGTTGTATTCGGCAGAAACCTTTCGATTAAACCTTAAGAATCTGCCTAAAAGTGAAAAACCACCACGGCTTATTGTCGTGGTTAAACCCGGAAATCCTTGTCCTGTTGGGGCTTCTCGTGAGGAATGGGTAGAACTTATCGAGTATTGCCTCAAGCATCAAATACGGCTTGTCAATGATGGGGCCTATGCGAGTCTTATTCACGGATCACATGTTCCACTTTGCCAGGTAGCCGCTGAATATCCAGACCTAGAATGGATGGAAATTTTCTCGGCCTCAAAAGCGCTTTCGGCTTGTGGTTGGCGGCTTGGTTCGGCGGTTGGAAGTGCGGATTTTATTACCGAGCTTGCCAAGGTAAAAGGGAATGCTGATTCGGGGCCTTTTGGTCCAGCTTTAAACGGTATGGCGGAATATTTCCGAGATGATATCGCCTCAACGGAAATGGAGGCTATTCAGAAAATGTACGAACGACGACTAAAAATTGCAACGAAGATTTTTACCGATGCGGGATTCAAACTCGCTTGTCCGAGTGATGCGGGATTTTTTATGCTTTTCCACTGTCCAAAAATGCTGGACGGAAAACCGATGAAGGATAACGAGCAGTTTAATCTCGAACTCATGCAAAAAGTAGACCTCGTAGGCGTTCCTTTTGCGGAAACTCGCCCAGACGGGAGTGAGGGGCAGTTTATTCGGTTTAGTGCTTGTATTGATTACGAAGATGAAGCTTTTGCGGATAAGATGCGAGCCGAAATGAAAAAAATCACTATTGGGTACTAATTTCCCCGGTTTTCTCGTGTGGTTGTAATGGCGCAATAAAGGAAAGTCTGATAAATTAATAAGTAGCGCTTAAAAGAAAGATAGAGACAGCCTAAGAAATTCGTCTTTTAGTAAAATTTCCACTCAAAATCCTTTCTGATAAAGGATTATCAAAAAAGATTTGTTCGTTGAAATTTCATCAAAAATACTATAATTTCTTGGTCGGCTGAATTTATCAGACTTTCCTAAAAGGAATTTCTTTTGGCGCTGTGGGCGTCCCGGCTTTAGGCTTGGATGTCATTTTGAAATCCAACGGGGTAGCGGTTTCTTTTTTCATCGTTATGGTCTGGGCTACGACGGGCGTATCGGGCGTCAGGTTGAGTCTGGTTTCTTGGAATTGGGCTAGGAGGGATAAAAGCTTTTCTTTTACAACGGAAGCCGATTGATTATTGAGCGTCATATCCAGTCCATCTTTTACGGTGCTACCTCCAAATTCCTTTTGTAGATCCAGCATATTAATCCCCGGATTATTGGTTCTAATCTGAACAAAAGTATTTTCATTGGTTTCGCAAATGAGGGTGCAAATCTCACTTCCATAGGTAAATCGAAGTAGATTATCCGTCACGTCATCAATATCGTAGATGGTGGCCTTGGTCGTGTTAAAATCATTTTTTGTCAGGACAGACCAGGCTATTTTGTGCACGGGGTCGACCTCTAGTTGTGAAAGAATTTTTCCCCATAATTTCAGGGTTTTGAGGGATTTTTTCTTGAATAAATTTTCAATAATATCCGATTGCCTGGCTCCGTCTTGTTGCAGTTTAGAAGCAGATTCGAGGGCTGATGGTGTTGTGTTTTTTTGTAAAAAACTACCCGTTGCTGACACAATCCCTGTGAGTAAAATAGTGGACAATGTTTCTTTCTGTTCGGGCGTGAGGGTTAGATTTGTAAAAAGGTTGGCGATAATTTCACAAGCCGAAGATTTTTCTGGTTCATACAGACTCACTCGCCCAAAAACATCATGCGATGGATCCGCTGAAATCTGAATAATAGGTACCTGACTAAAGAGCTCGGCTTGATCGGTAAAAACCGATCCCAAGGATTCTAAGTCGGGACTGTCGATGACAACGATGAGATCAAAATCCGCCATTTTGGGGACGATTTCAATATCTTTTGGGTCAAGTTTTCCGTTTTGAGGCTTGAGGGTTATTTCGGTAAAATCAGTTGATTTAGTACTGATGTCGGTGTTAACGATATTTTTAATACGAATCGATAATTCGTTGCTTCCCGGTATTTCGGTGGTCACAAAGGTGTATCCTGGTAAGAA
Source organism: Candidatus Altimarinota bacterium (assembly GCA_026982915.1). Lineage (GTDB taxonomy): Bacteria > Patescibacteriota > Gracilibacteria > UBA4473 > UBA4473 > JALWQU01. The sequence continues at coordinate 3,767 of JALWQU010000099.1, forward strand.
TCTTAGTTTTTCAGAAAGTGATCCGTGACAGACAAGAGTGGATTTTTTTTTCAGGCTATCGAGTAGTACCTGAAAGGCGAGTAACCCTGCGGCTCCGTCTTTGGTTGGTTTTTCTTGGGTGAGGCAAAGGATATTATTGGCTCTTTCGATGAAGTTTAGTACTTGTTGGTTTGGGGTCTTCATAGGTCTTTTCGTTGAGAATACGAGAGACTATTTTAATCTATTTGACAATTTATGTCAAATCTTTTTTTGTATTAATAAAAAGTATTATCTTATTTGTTGAAGTAGCCATAATGGCCGTATTAGTAAACACATTAAAAAGTAACTGCTCACTGCCCCCTCCCGAGAAGCGGTAATTATAGGTAGGAATTAGAAAAAAGAGAATTAAAGTTATCGCAAATAAAGTCTAAAAAAGTCCCTAAAAGATTGGTATTTGTTATAAGTAAAAGTATACTGAAAGCGTATAAATAAGGGATAAAATGGCATTTAAAATATCAGAAACGGAGATACGAAAACGGTTAGCAAAGTTACATAATTATGAGGCAATAAAGCATCCGCAATTAAAAGAGCGAAGCGATAAATTACGAGCAAGAGTGAAAGAATTGGAAGCCGAGAATGCAAAGATTCCTGAGTTAAAAAAGCAGATAGAAAGACAAAATCTTTGGATAGAAGAACTCGTAGCGATGAAGTTCGGAAGGAAACGGAATAATCCCAAAATAAGAGCCATAAATCTACCAAGTGGAAAGCTAAATACTTTTCCCAAACTACGAGACGCAAGCAGTTACCGAAGGTCTATTCCACTAGAAACAGAAATAACGGATGAACTACGGTTGGAAGTTGAAGTGTGTCCAGAATGTGGGGAAGTCTTATCAAATAAAAAAGAACATGTACATTATCGAGAAGATCTGAGAAAAGCGACAGAACGGTTGGAATCGATTAAGAAAATTATCAAAACAATCGTAGAAAGTGGGGTTTGTAAAAATGAAGATTGTAAGCTGTTTGGGAAAAAAGTCTTAGGTGGCGAAATCCCGCCACAAAAAGTCATCATAGGAGAAAACCTGAGGCAAATAGTGGTATTCCAATCCGTGATACAAGGTCAAAGTTATAGTGAAGTCCAGAAAAGTCTGGAACAGTTGTATGGCTACAAACTTAGTAACGGACAGATAGCTAATATTTTGGAAGGAGAAAGTGTGTTGTTAACCCCTTATTACAACCATTTGATAGAAATATTGAACGAAGAATCAAAAACAATTGGAGCCCATTACGATGAGACGACCTTCAAGACACAAAGCCAGGGAACAGTGATAAGTGATGGAAATTATTGTTGGGTCAAGATCGGGATAGAAACTCAGAATCAACTGATCTGGTTTGGGAAGAGTCGAGGAAAAAAGGTAGCGGAAGCTCTGAGGGGGCATGAGCCTGAATCAATCGGAATCACCGATGATTATCCTGGGTACAAAAACACATTTGAGTCTCATCAGCTGTGCTGGGCACATCCACACAGAAAAATGAGAGATTTGGCTGAAAGTGGTAAGCTCAAAGGAAAGACTCAAAAAGTTTGTAAAGAAGCTTTCAAAGATTTCCAGATTTGCTACAAGCAGGCGAGAAAAATGAGAGAAAAGATGTTAAGGGCAAATTGGAGCGACGAACAAAAACAAAAAGAACGAATAAAGTTAGAAAAATTGTTTGATAACCTAACCTTAAAGAATGAGGATGATCCAGAAAAACTGGAAAAAATTCGGGCAACTTTAAAATTAAGAAAAGATAGATATTTTACCTTTTTCGATCAACCACAAATTCCGCTGGACAACAACAAAGCCGAACGAGCTATCCGGAAAGTAGTCATTCGCAGGAAAAAATCACTCGGGTGCAAGTCTCCAAAAGGAGCGGATGTTCTGAGTATTCTCTATTCCGTTATTTTCTCTATTACCGAAAATAATCCTCATGATAATTTCTTTGATCTCTATGAAAAAGCTGCTAATTTTGAGAACTCTCAAATCTAA
>JALWQU010000100.1 GCA_026982915.1 Candidatus Altimarinota bacterium
GGGTTATATAAGTCTATTTTTTATTATTTTCGGAATAGTGATTTGGGAAAGTCGGACTAAGTTTTTTTAAGAATACGGCTTATTTCCATTATTTTGTCTCTTGACATTGGTTTCCCAGGTTTTCCCGTTAAAATACGATAAACAGAATGTCCAGTTCCTACCTCATCAAAGGTGGTTGCTGCAAAATCTGTGACATTGATATTTAAAAAGTCATTATATTCAGAAAGTCCATGCTTAGATAAGGTTTGTTTTATGAGTTTTATTTTTTCTTCAGGTTCCATTTTTAAAATTTCTGCTTTTCTTTTTTTTTCTTTGATTAGATCCTCAAAGTAGTTTTTTTCAGGTTGTTTATTGTCTTGATACCATTTTTTTAAATATTGAATTATTTCTTTTCCGTATGTGTTAGCCTTGGATCGCTCTTTTCCAGAAAAAAGCACAAAACAACTTTCATAAAAAATTCGCCAACGAATAGATAATCCTTCGTATAAAATTTTAAAAGTTGCGTCTGGATTATTGGTTTTAATAGTATTTATACTATCAATTTTTGCCTCTTGAAGAAAAGCATTCATAACCCCTTTAAAATCAGTTTTTATAATTGATTCTAATTTTTGATAAATTTCTAGTTCATTGTTTTCGTACTCTTGAAGAAGTTTCGTAGCCTCACTTTTACTTACAGCGACCCCTTTATTAAAATGCATTTTAATTAATCTAGAAGCAAACGCTAACCTATTTTTTGCGTTCTCCAATGAAATTCCTATTATAGAGCTTAGATATTTTCTTAAAAAACTATCATATCTCAATTGTAGTGGTTCTCCGTGAAGAGTAACAAAGTTAATGATGGTATTAGGGGCAGGGGAATGGGCAGAAAGAGATTCTATAGATCTACCTGAGGTTTTTTTTATAAATAAATCAACAATTGTATTAAAGTTTTGTATGACGATTTTTTTCTTATAAACAGATTTGTTATGGATAAGCTCTTCAATAAGTTCTGCGGAAGGTTTTGTTCCAGTATGATACCAAATTTTAATAAGACGGATCATCACTTTATCGGTTACTCCTTTTGTATTTACTTCTAAATCGTGAACCATAACTCTAAAAGCGATACGAATAAAAGATAGCCAGTAAAATTCTACATCTTTAGACTCCTTAGTAAAAGATACTACATTATTGGGGGGGACAGGATGATTGGTAGATATATTTTCAAGGCAAACACCATCCAATTGTAAAAAACCTTCCATGATCTCTGAAAAGTATTCGGCAATAATTCTTTCTTTTCTTAGCATTGCGGCGGTATCAATTCTTTTTCTGACACGGGAAGAGGATAAAAATGAAATTGTCTTGTTGCTACTTTGCTCAACATTCTCTTTGAGAGGAGGCTCATCTAATTCATTATCTTTAGGCTCTTCTTGTGAAACCGCCTCTAGTTCTAGACCAATCATTCCTGTAAAATTAGGATCTTCTAATTCTTTTTGTAGACCTTCTTCGGCTCTACCCAGATCTTTAAATCTTTGCGCTTCCTTGGTGTTTTTAGGAATAATACAGTCAGGAAAAACATGTTCAATAAGGGCTAAATTAAAAGTTGATTCTAGTTTTGGAATATACTGAAAAATACGTGCAAAAGGAATATCTGGATGTTTTCTTAAGGCTCTACCAACGAATTGAAGAAGGCGTGTTATACTTTCTGTCATTTCTAGTATATGTATATTTCGGGTAACACCATCATCATCTAGTCCACGCCCCAAAACATAAATTCCAATTAGATTTTCAATTTCTCCTTGTGTGTAGCCTTCATCCCAAATTTCTTCATACTCCTTAGATTTATCTTGAGTCATGTAGTCAGCAGAGTATCCAGCTGATATTAAGGCCTTTTTTAGGTCTTCACAATATCTTTTTGAGTTTACCATATATAAGGACTGCTCATTGGGAGTATGTTTTTGATAAATTTCAACAACTCTATTTATCAGTTTTTTTTGTATATCTACGGGTAGTTTCTCATACGGTAACATTTTACGACCATATTCATCGTATGATAAATATTCATGATTAAGAGTAAGTCCCAAATCGACATAAAATCCTAAGACATGTTTAGCCCGTCCTAGACGAATTAGCTCGGTAGGAGTCATAACATCTGATATAACAGCAACATCACTCCATTCCTTGTTACCAACCCTTGTGGAGGCACTAAAGCCAGAGACAAGAGGGCTTCCTCCAAGGGTATTACGGATTATTTCAAGAGCTTTTAAGGAGAGATCGGTTTGAAATTCGTCACCTTCATCGAGGACTATATTAAATGGGATATATTTATTGTCAGGGTTAAAACATTCTTTTAAAAATGATTTAGATTTAAGTTGATTAAAGGTTGCCATAACTATAGGCCGATCTATTTCTCGAATACCAGTGTGGACAAGTCCAATATCTGACTCTTCAAACCCTAGTTTAATAAATCTTTCTTTTGTCTTACGAAGAATTAGACGAGATCGACTAACCAGTAGTGTGGGAATGTTAGAATCTTCAAAAAGTCTTTTTGATAATAGCGCTTGAAGCCAAGTTTTCCCATATCCGGTAGGGGCTATGTCAGCCACAATAGTCTTTAGTGCTGTTGTATCTAAGGCATTCTGACAGGCTACTAACTTTTCTACTTTCGTTATCTGATCAGGGTAAAGTGGTTCCCATAATTCAGGATTTTTAAGTGATTCAAGTAAGTTGGTTAATCCCTTTTTTCTAAGCTCTATAGAGTCTTTTTCATTGAGCATAGGATCAATCTCAAAGGCTCCTAAAATATTTTCCCTTATACCTGTCGGAATAGAGTCTCTTTTGTCTTTGTCTTTGTCTTTATTTGCATTAGGCGAATAGTTGAAAATCTGATTTCGTATCTCCTCAGCAAGGTTGGCAATTGTCCCTGCTTCTTGGCAGGCAGTTATAACCTTTTCTGTAATCTCTAAAGCGACAGTCTTCTGAAATTCTTTGTCTCTCAATCCTGAGATATGAGACTTATTAATCTCATCTTGAATACACGAGAATATTTTTTCTTTGGTTTCGGTTGAATTTAAAAATTCACTTAAGTTTTTTTGACCTTCTGACATAGTGATATTTACGTTTCTTGATACTTTATATTAACAAAATAATTTGCCAAAAAAGACTAATTAATTTACTGATAGTAGTCAACACTTTTTTAAGAATTTTGTTGTAAAATTTAAAAACCACAATCGGCTTTGACTCATTTGATTTTATGAGTAAAAAAGAGGGGAATAAAATTTAAGCCCCTAAAAAATGACCGATCAAACGCAAACTGACCAAAAAAAAGCAAACCAAAAACAAGTTCGAAATATCGCGATTATTGCTCATGTGGATCACGGAAAAACCACTTTAGTAGATGCCTTACTCGAAAGAGACGAAAAGAAGGATACTCATGCGCAAGTAGCCGAACGAGCGATGGATAGTAATGATCAAGAACAAGAGCGGGGGATTACGATTTATGCCAAAAATGCCGCGATTGAATACAAAGGGACAAAGATTAATATTGTAGATACACCAGGACATGCTGATTTTGGATCAGAAGTAGAGCGAGTATTACGAACGGTTGATGTGACTTTCTTGATTGTAGATGCTTATGAAGGGCCAATGCCACAAACGAAATTTGTCCTGCAAAAATCACTCGAACTCGGTAAAAAGGTATGCGTGGTCGTCAATAAAATTGATAAACCTTCGAGCCGTCCAGATTGGGTTATTGATCAGGTTTTTGATCTCTTTGCTAAACTTGGTGCGACGGATGAACAACTGGATTTCCCTTATATTTATGCGGTAGCTCGAGATGGCGTAGCGGTGCGAAATATTAATGATGAACAAAAAGATATTACGCCTCTTTTGGATTTTATTCTCGAAGAAGTTCCGGAAGCCGAACAAAATCTAGAAGCACCGTTTCGAATGCAACCGGCGACTTTGGCTTATGATAATTTCTTGGGTCGTATTGCGATAGGGCGTGTTCATGAAGGAACGGCCAAGGTAAATCAAACGGTTTCAATCTTAAACGAAGAAGGACAAAAACGAACCGGTAAAATCTCAAAACTGTTCACTTTTCAAGGAATGGAACGAGTAGAAACGGACATGGTTACGGCGGGAGACATTATCGCTATTGCGGGGATTGAGGATATTTTTGTGGGTGAAACGATTGCGGGTGATGATACGGTTGAGCCATTACCGGCCATCCGTGTAGATCCGCCTTCGCTGGCGATGTATTTCATGGTAAATGATTCACCTTTTGCGGGACGAGAAGGGAAGTTTGTGACTTCTCGGCAGATTCGAGATCGTTTAGAAAAAGAACTGGAAACCAATGTGGGATTGAAAATAGAATTGGCTGAAAATGCTGATCGAATGAAAGTCCTTGGGCGAGGGGAAATGCATTTGGCGGTACTCATCGAAACGATGCGACGAGAAGGGTTTGAACTACAAGTGTCTCAGCCGGAAGTCGTCTTTCAAGAAATTGACGGACAGGTTTGTGAGCCTATTGAAAATGTCGTGATCAATATCCCTGATGAAATTTCAGGAAAAATCATAGAGCTTATGTCGAAGCGAAAAGGGGAAATGAAAAATATGGTTTCGGATAACGGGACAACCATGTTGGAGTTTGAAATCCCCGCACGTGGATTGCTCGGGATTCGTTCTAATTTCATCGTTTTGACGAAGGGAGAGGGAACACTCTTCAACTCCTTTTCTCATATGGCACCGCATGTTGGGGCTATTGAAAAACGACAGGTTGGATCGCTTATTTCTGGAGAAACAGGGACAACAACGGCTTTTTCTCTCTGGAAATTACAAGATCGAGGCGCCATATTTGTTGACCCTGCGACAGAAGTTTATGTCGGTATGATTATTGGAGAGCATAATCAAGGTTCAGATCTGACGGTGAATCCGATCAAGGGAAAACAACTAACCAATGTTCGGTCTTCTGGAGCGGATGATGCGATTAATCTTGTTCCGCCGATCAAGGTAACACTTGAGAAATCACTTGAGTACATTAAGGAAGACGAATACGTGGAAGTAACCCCCGAAAATATTCGACTACGAAAAAAATGGTTGACTGAAAATGATCGAAAAAAGAATAAGAAATAGTCGATGAAAAAGGTAATACTTTTATTTTTGGGCTTTGGATTGCTGTATTTTTCGGCGAGAATTATGCTCGTTTGGGACAAACCTAATTCGGAAAGTACGGCTCGTGTTTCGGTAGAAATTACTTCTGGCATGGGGCTTCAATCAATTTCAGAACGACTAAAAGAAAAGGGTCTAATTCGTGATGCGTTTGTGTTTCGGCTTTTCGTGAAAAAGAAGGGGTTGACCAATAAACTTCAGGCTGGATCTTACATATTACAGAAAAATTTAACCTTTGCGGAAATTACGGAGATTTTACAGCACGGTAAATCGCAAGAACTAAAGGTGACGATTCCAGAAGGTTCAACGATTGCGGATATTGATAGAATCTTAGCCAGAAAGTCACTGATTGAGCCAGGAAATTTTAAGACCTGTGCCGCGACTTGTACGCTATCGTTCAAAATTTCAAGCCTGGAGGGATATTTATTTCCTTCGACTTATTTCGTGAATCCCAAAAACTTTAGTTCTAAACGGTTTATTGAACGACTTTACAAGAACTTTCAGGTAAAAATAGCACCGTTCCGAAAGGATATTAAAAATTCTAAAAGATCACTGGACGATTTGGTTCGAGTGGCTTCGATGATTGAGCGGGAAGCCTTTGGGGATGATCTGAATGAAAAGAAA
>JALWQU010000101.1 GCA_026982915.1 Candidatus Altimarinota bacterium
GGGCAGTATCATTCGTTTTATCCTCATTCGTCTCGGGTGGCTCGGGCGATCGGTTTATGAACTACGGTTTATTGGGTTAATCTTTGCGGCTATTTTTACCAAAGCCGAATGGTCAACCATCTGGTCCGGTCAAGATTGGTGGGTAACCGCGATGAATATTGGATTTCTGGTGCTGGATATTTATACCGTCTTTATTCTTACTCGGTTTTTAATCCGTTTTTTGTACCGACATCACGAAGCCCGAAAACTGATTCATCTCAGCATTCTTCTGCCTCGTAACGATTCAAAACTCGATAACGAAAAACGAACCGAAAAGGATTTTCACGAACAAATAGGAAAAGCCGAGCAGTTTTTTCGAGCTATACACGAAACACGAGATCTCAACCTTTATAATGTTATTGTAAAAAGATTCCTCTGGGGAAAACCGCATATTTCTTTTGAATTCCAATTCCAAAAACAACAACTTTATTTTGTGGTTGTCTGTGATCCTTATTATAAAAAGATTATCCAGAAACAAATCACTTCTTTTTATGAGTCGGCCGAAATCGTCGAAATCCCCAAAAAAGACCGATTTGATTTTGATAAATCATCGTATACCAATGGTTATTACCTGCATTTGATGCAGGATTTTTGGTATCCCATTCAGACCTATAAACAGATCGAAGATGATGCCATGAATAATCTGGCTAACTCCTTTTCAAAACTAGCCGTCGATGAAAAAGCGGTTATTCAGATGGTTATTCATCCAAAATCGAGAAAATGGCGAAAAAAAGCCAATGAAGAAGGAACGAGAATGAGTAAGGGGAAAAAAGAAACGAAGTGTAGAATGGCGGGCTTGGGTTGGATTTTAAATCTTTTTTGGACCCCTATTCGTATCCTTCTCCGTGGTTATGATCCGGCTATTGATGGGGTTTCCAATGCGCCAGGAGCTTCTGGTGGTGATAGCTATGTGCGAATGCTCCAGACCGACGAAGAAATCGCCAAATCCGTAGGAGAAAAATCAACTCAGTCGGGTTATGATGTCGTTATTCGAGCTCTAGCATCAACGCCCAATACAACACGAACACAAGAAATTTTGAATTCGATGTTTGTCTCTTTCAATGCTTTTAAGGGAAAAGGACGAAATCAGTTTCAAAATCGAAGGATTATTCCTTTAGATTTTATAAATGCGCCGCTCATAAAGCATAATTTTAAATATCGAATGGGCGATTTATTCGAGAAAAACTCTATCCTTTGCTCTGAAGAATTGGCTACGATTTTTCATTTTCCTGATGCCAGATACAATAAGATCCCAACCATTAAATGGCTTGATTACAAGGTTTTACCGCCACCCATAAACCTCCCTGAAGAAGGCGTTATTATTGGAAATTCTGTTTATCGAGGCATTAAACGTGAAGTTCGTATTAAAAGAAATGATCGGACCCGTCATTTTTATGTTATCGGGAAGTCCGGATCAGGGAAATCGGTCCTACTAGAATGGATGGCGGGACAAGATGTTCAGCGAAATGAAGGGATTTGTGTCATTGATCCGCATGGTGATCTAGTGGAAGATGTCCTTTCGCGTGTCCCCAAAGAACGAGCGAAAGAAGTTATTGTCTTTGATCCCGCCGATCGAGAACGACCTATGGGGCTTAATATCCTGGAAGCTAAAACGGAGGAAGAACGAGATAGAGCCTCCCTTGACGCGATGGAAATTTTTATCAAACTATTCGGAAATGAAATTTTTGGTCCACGGATCCAGCATTACTTTCGGAATGGATGCTTGACGCTTATGGCGGATGAAGAAGAGGGCGCGACGCTCATTGACATTCCTCGACTATTTATCGATGATGATTTCCAAAGATATAAGGTAGCCAAGCTAAAAAATGCCATGGTTAGAGCTTTTTGGGAAAATGAAATGGCGAATACGGGTGATCGAGAAAAACAAGAAATGATCCCGTACTTTACTTCAAAATTTGGACCGTTTGTGACCAATACGACCATGCGGAATATTATCGGACAAACTAAGTCGGCTTTTAATATTCGAGAAGCTATGGATAGTCAAAAAGTCGTTCTTATTAATCTTTCTAAGGGGAAAATTGGGGGTATTAATGCTCAACTCTTGGGACTGATTATGGTTTCAAAAATCAACCAAGCCGCTATGGCACGGGCTGATATGGCCAAAGAAGATCGAAAAGATTTTTACCTTTATGTGGATGAATTCCAAAATTTCGCCACCGATACCTTTGCGACAATTCTCTCTGAAGCCCGTAAATATCGATTGAACCTCATCATGGCGCATCAATATATCGCGCAATTATCAGAATCAGCTGGTGGTGTGGCTATTGGTCAAAAAGATTCGAAAATTAAAGACGCGGTGTTTGGGAATGTGGGATCAATGATGAGTTTTAAAGTTGGGGCTGAAGATGCGGAATATCTGGAAAAGGAATACGCGCCAACGCTTTCGCAACAAGATATTCTAGGAATTGCTAATTACAAGGCCTACATCAAGCTAAATATTGACAATACTACTTCTCGACCGTTTTCACTAGAAACTATTTGGGATCCAGATGGGCGGAATTACAAAGTAGCAGAGGTTATTAAAAAGTATTCACGGATGAAACACGGACGAAAGAAAGAGTTTGTAGATGCCGAAATAGAAGCCCGAATGGGGGTTGATAATCTTTCAAAGATAGCCGAAACCGCTGAAGCCGATCCTACCGTGGCGGCGGTTGTACAAGAAAAAGAGGCTACTTTTGCGGCGAAAGAGCCGGTAAATACTGGCCCAGTACCAGCGCCAATAACACCGCCCGTGGCAACACCACCAACGACCATCCCTCAAGAGGATAAAGGCCTACAATAAAGAGATATAAAAATAGGATAGAAAATTTGGCATTCTTTTTCTTTTCTCTATAATGCCTTTCGGTTTACCTGTAACACAGGCCAGTAGCTCACCGGTTAGAGCAGGGCGCTCATAACGCCTTGGTAGTGAGTTCAACTCTCACCTGGCCTACCACTACCTCAGATAGAACTCCGATCTTTCCGTTTGTTGCTTCGCACCAAACTACAAAATCTCCGTTCCATCTTCGTTCATAAAAAAAACCGCTTGGTAATCAGCTTCATTCGCGATTTTTTTAAAAAAAACACAGGTGCTACGATCTTTCCGTTTATTAATTCAACCATAAACTACAAAATCTCCGTTCATAAATAAATGAATTCCATTCACACACAAAACCTGATCGAGATAATGGGCTATAGTTTTGTGGCTTTTTTGATTGGTATTTTTTGTTATCCAGCCTTTATTCGATTCATTCAACGCTACAAACTAACGCAGAAAATACGAACCGATGATATAACCGGAAAAAAGGCAAAACTCTTTGCGGCTCTCCACGCTCACAAATCAGGTACTCCTAGTATGGGGGGGGCGGTTATTATTTTGGCCGTGCTTTCCACTATTATTTTTTCCCGACTATTAGCCTACCTCGGTATTATTGATCATTCCCTTCTCAATAGAGGCGAAACATATCTTCCAATACTAACCCTCTTTGGCGTTGGGTGCTTGGGGCTTCTTGATGATTATTTAAATATAACCGAAAAATCTAACCAAAAAGGTCTTTCTTCTCGTGTAAAATTTTGGAGCTTATTCGGATTTGCACTCATAGGCGCTCTTTGGTTTGTCTTTAAACTGGAATACGGTATTACCTACCCTATTCATGTCCCTGGTGTTGGTGATTTCAATATTGGTTACTGGTATCTCCCTCTTTTTGTTTTTATTATTGTTGGCGTTTCCAATGCCGTAAATATCACGGATGGACTAGATGGACTTGCTGGTGGACTCCTTTCTATTGCTTACGGAACTTTCGCCGTTATTGCTTATTTCTATGGATTACCGATACTCGCTACTTTTTGTGCGGTTATTACGGCCAGTATAACCTCTTTTCTTTGGTATAATGTACCACCCGCCAAAATTTACATGGGCGATACCGGATCACTTGCTTTAGGCGCTACTCTAGGCGTTATCGCTATGCTTACAAATGCTATTTTTATTTTGGCTATTATTGGTATGATCTTTGTAATAGAAACCTTGTCCGTTATGCTTCAACTTTTCTGGAAAAAATATTTCAAGAGAAAACTCTTCCTCATCGCGCCTATACACCATCACTTTGAAGCCAAAGGTTGGTCTGAAACACAAATTGTTATGCGATTTTGGATTGTGGGGGCGATCTTTGGTGTTTTGGGTCTCTTTATCGGACTATTCGGTATGGGTAAATCAGGTTTTTAATAAATTAACTTTTTCATTATGTTTGATTTTATGAACAATCTCGGTCTCGTTTGGTTAATGCTTATTGTTATTAGTTCCTTGGGTCTTATTCTCAAGGCCGCCGATGTTTTCGTACAAGGCGCCTCCTCTATTTCTTTAAAGCTAGGGATTACGCCTTTTGTTGTAGGACTCACTATTGTGGCTATTGGTACCTCCGCCCCAGAACTTTTTGTCAACGTCATTGCGGCTACCTCTGGTGCCACCGACCTCTCAATTGGAAATATCTTAGGGTCAAACACTGCCGGAATCCTTCTTGGACTTGGAATATCCGCTATTATGGTGCCACTTCAACTAAAATCAGAAACCGTCTGGAAAGAAATCCCCTTTTCCTTACTGGGAGCTATAATGGTTGTTGTTTTTGGAATGGACAAATTGCTTGATGGATCTCCTGAGAATGTCCTCAATCGAAGTGAAGGTATAGCCCTTCTTTTCTTTTTCTTTATTTTTATTATTTATACTTTTGGACTAAATAAAGCCAAAGCAGAAGCAGATGAAGAAGACAGTCTTATTGAAATGAGCTGGCTAAAATCTATTGGCTATATTTTTATAGGACTTTTAGGGCTTATCCTTAGTGGTAGCCTTGTGGTTGAATCAGCCGTTGGTATCGCTTCCAAAATGGGGCTTTCTCAAAATTTAATAGGACTCACTATTATTGCCGCAGGAACATCACTCCCTGAAATCGTAACCGCTATTATAGCCGCAAAAAAAGGACATATTGATATGGTGGTTGGTGGTATTGTAGGAACCATTATTTTTAATATCTTTTTTGCGCTCGGTGTCACCGCTACTGTTGCCCCACTACCCTTCAAAAAAGATAATATCCTTGATGCCGTCTTTTTAATGCTTATTACCGTTATTTTCTTTATCTTTATGTTTATCGGTAAAAAACACCAACTTACTCGCTGGGAAGGTATTTGCTTTGTGCTTTTATATATTGGCTATATCTCTTTTGCCGTTTTACGGGAAGTACTAGGGCTTTCCTTCATTTAGAACCTATTTAATATCTTACAAAATGTGTAATAAAAAGGTAATTACCAGAAAATTTCGAACAAAAATCTAATAGTTTGGCTGTAAAAACCTTAAATTTCCGAGCAATATCTCGATATTCTTCAAAAATTTGCACTTTTTTCGCTCAAAATCTTAAATTTTATGTCTCGAAAAAGATATTAAACAGGTTCTTAGTTGATAACTCAGACTAAAAAAGATATAATAACTACTAGCAAAGATAAAATAAAAATCATGAAAAAAAAGGATACAACAGAGCAGGGGGCCAAAAAATCACTTATCGAAACCTTTGGCGAAAAGAAACGAGAAGCCGAAGAAATTGACAAAGAAAGTGTCAATTTAGCTAAAGAAAATAATATAAAAATAGAAAAAGATCTTATTCCCAAAGGGGATAAACTACTATCAGCCCTCGGATACATCTCCTTTCTTTGTATTC
>JALWQU010000102.1 GCA_026982915.1 Candidatus Altimarinota bacterium
CGTTTTTGAGATAGAACGATTTGGAAAACTTTTCCCAGGGTCAGAGGTTTCTATTCGGATTTGTCCTGAGGTTGGAGCGGGGGAATTTGATAAGATTATTACAGGGCGAAAGATTTTTCGCCCCTACGGGATTCTCAATAATGAGGATTCCATGAACATGGTTTGGCATAATTATAAATTCTACCAAACAAATATGTAGATAATGTTTTAGGATTTCTAGACAACATTTATGAGCTATTTCCCCGCCTTTCGTAGGGGCGAAAAATCTTTCGCCCTTATTATTCCTTTGCATTCGAAGTGCAGGATGACATTTCTTGGTAGTTAGCAATAACAAAAATAACTTTTTGACCTCATACAACGAATACGGTAATCTGTGGCGGTAATTTAAAAAAAACCTCCCCATGTCTCATGATGTCATCGTTCGTATGCCACCGTCCCCGACGGGATGGCTTCATTTAGGAACAGCTAGGACCGCTCTTTTTAACTGGTGTTTTGCTCGTGCAAACAAAGGGCAAATAGTTTTTCGGTGGGAAGATACGGACAAAACGCGTTCGAAGAAAGAATACGAGACCGAAATATTAGCCGGGCTCAATTGGCTGGGGATGGATTTTGAAAAAAAATCGGATAAATTTACACGGCAAACCGATAACACGGAGAGGCATAATCAAGCGCTCAAAGATCTCTGGAAAGCCGATAAGATTTTCCCTTGTTTTACGACGGCGGCAGAACTAGATCAGTTACGCTATAAAGCACAGAAAGAAAAAAAAGGTTTTGTTTTTTGGTCGCCGTATCGTTCGATGGATCACGCCACCTTGCAGACGAAAATCGATAGCGGAAAGCCTTTTGTCTGGCGACTTCGGGTGACGAAGGGACAGAATATGATGTTTACTGATCTGGTAAAAGGATCCATAACCGTTAATACCGATACCATTGGAGATATTACCGTGGCGCGTCAGGATGGGTCGGTGCTGTATATGTTGGCGAATGTTATTGATGATCTGGAGGACCAAATTTCTCATGTGATTCGGGGCGATGACCATATTTCCAATACGCCAAAACAGCTTTGTATCTTGGCGGCTTTGGGTGAAAAACCTTTTACTTACGCGCATATTCCGCTAGTGCTAGACGCACAAAATAAAAAACTTTCCAAAAGAAATGTTACTCCGGGGGTTTGTGTCCTGATTCGAGATTTCCAAGAACAGGGATTTTTGCCTGAGGCGGTGGTGAATGGGCTCGCTTTTCTGGGCTGGAATCCAAAAACAACCGAAGAAATTTTTTCATTAGCCGATTTAGAAAAAATATTTGACCTCAAAAAGGTGAATCCCGCGGCGGCTCAGTATGACTTTGGGAAAATGGAATGGTTTAACCAACAATGGATTAAGCAGCTCGAAATAACCAAACTGAAAACTTATTTTTTGGAATGGAATAAACGGTTTAAAACGACGAACTCGTTGCGAGAAGGTTTGTCCGAAACGATACTGGGGAGATCGGATGAAGACTATTTGGAAAATGAAGCACGATTTACAAAAGCGCTGAACCTTGTTCGGCAAAAAGCGAGTACTTTGCCCGTACTAGCGGATGAACTGGAATATTTGTGTTTTGATCTGCCAGCCTCCTCTGTGACATTGCATAATGAAAAAATGAAGATTTCGCCAGCATTAGCCGATCAGGTAATTCAAGTGATTAAAGAAATGCTTGAAAAGATTGAGGCATCAGATTTTATAGCGGAGAATATAAGGACTCGATCTATTGAAAAAATTGCGGCAATGGGACTCAAGAATGGACAATTTTTATGGCCGTTCCGTGTGGCACTTAGCGGTCGAGAAAAATCAGTAGGTCCTTTTGATATGGCGGAAGTTTTGGGGAAAAAGGAATGTTTGGAGCGCTTTAATAAAAGGTTAAAATGAACCAATTTGTATTTTTTTTAATTGTCTTGCGTTGAGGTATTAATTTCTTAAGGTTCAGATACTTTTAAAACCAAAAAAAATGATACGAACCAGAGTAACGGCTTTTATGTTGACCTTGACCATGCTGGTATCACCAGTGATGGCGTTTCGAGATGTAAGCGAGAGATCGCCTTTAGCGCCAGCAGTGAATTATTTGCTAGAATCAGGAACGCTAAAAGATGGTTCCTTTTTACGACCGCAAGAGGCACTACCTCAGGGTTTCTTTTGGACCCTTGTTTATAAAGATATGGGGTTGGATATCGAAAAAGTTGATGATACGATCGAACTGCCCGCGAATTTATTTAAACATACACCGTTGGCGCCTTACCTGAGACAGGCTATCGAGGATGGATATATTGATGGGTCGGCAGATTTCATCGATACAGCGCCTATTCGGCGTGTGGTGGCTTTGCGAACCTTGGTGCAAACGAAAAAGATTATTATCCCAATGCATGTATCGGTTTCTTTTCGGGATAAAGTGTCGGGGATCCCTCCAACAGCGCGTTATTTAGCGCCGGTAGAAGCAGCGTATGCATCAGGGATTCTCGACAAAAAAGATATTGAGAACCTACGACCGTATGATTATGTAACCAGAGAAGAATTTATTAACTGGCTGTATAACTGGCATGAAAATGGAGAACAACGGAAGTCTACCGTGACGCCACCCAAAAAAGATGATTCGCCTTATATTCAGTATCCTTATGAAAAAAGAAATAAAAAGGAACTGCGAACGATCAAGAAAAAATCAAAGAAAAAACCATCGATTACGATCAATGGTGTCCTTGGAAAACCTAAAGATAGAGATCTAGCGGTATTGGAAGAGGTCATGAATCAGATTAATCGAAAGTATAAATTTGAATCAGATCTTAATGATGAAAAACGATCAGAAATGCTCAATAAGGCCATTGTGGGAATGGTTCAGGAGTTAGGTGATAAGTACTCGGTTTATATCGAACCGGCAAAGGTAAAAGGGTTTAAAGAAACGCTTAATGGGAAATTTGAAGGTATCGGAGCGTATGTTGATCTCGTTGATGGTAAGTTTACGATCACGGCACCGATTACCGGATCACCAGCGGAGAAAGCCGGTCTGAAAGCGAATGATGTTGTCATAAGTGTGGACGGTGAATCCATAAAAGAACTGAGTATTAGTGAGAGTATCAGTAAGATTAAAGGACCGTCGGGATCAAAAGTAATGCTGACGATTATGCGGAAAAATAGTAAAAAAGAAATTACGGTTACGCGAGGACAGATAACGATTCCAGCGTTAAAATTAGAATGGAAAGAAGGGATTCCGGTTATAGGGATTCATCAGTTTTCAAGATATACAGGGGAAGATTTAGCTAAAATGTTAAAGGATGAAGTTTTACCGAAGAATCCAAAAGGCATTGTTTTTGATCTTAGGAATAATCCGGGAGGCTTTTTGACCTCGGCGGTTCATGTGGGAGAAATATTTTTAGAAAAAAATAAAACGGTTTTTTCGGTCGAATACAAAAAGAAAACAGAGGTTTTTACCACGGCCCAAAAAGGACTATTAGCTGATTTTGATAAACCGATGGTTTTCCTTCAGAATAAAGGATCGGCGAGTGCTTCGGAAATTTTGACCTCGATGATTCAGGATTATGGGGTTGGGAATATTATGGGCGCCACTTCACACGGAAAAGGGACCGTGCAAGAAGTAATGGAGTTTACCAATGGCGGAAGCTTAAAGATTACAGTCGCTAAATGGTTAAGCCCCAAGAAACGATGGATTCACGAAAAAGGTGTTGTGCCAGATACGGTTGTCGAAGAAGCCACACAAAAACAAAAAGAAGCCAAGATTGATCCACAGATGAACGCCGCGATTCGATTTGTACATAGAAATCGAAAGTAATTAAAAGAAAGTTTGAAATAATACTAAATGGCTTTAGAGATGTAGACTTAATATTTTTCTAAAATCATACGTCATTCCGATGAATATCGGAATCTAGCGACGAAGAATTCCATAATTAGTGAATAACAACCTGCTTAGGTCCTGAAATAAATTCAGGATGACTGCATTCTATGTATGTTTTCTATTGCGGATTGAAATAAGAAAGGAGGGACGCTTAAACGCGTCCCTCTTGCCTCATTTTTTCAGCACAACAGATACCCGAAGCAATACCTACATTGAGGCTCTCAAAGTTTTGTTGCATGGGGATGTAGATTTTCTTGTCGCATATTTGTGCCACTTCAGGACTAATGCCCTGTCCTTCGTTGCCAAGACAGATGGCAATTTTCCCTTTTAGGTCTGTCTGAAAAATATGCTTAGCGGTTGGGTCAAGGAAAAGTCCGTAGACAGGACCATCGAAGATAGTTTTTATCGTCTCAAGCTTAAAATTATCAAATATTTTTGTATAAAAATGCGCTCCTTGGGCGGCTCGTAATACCTTTGGGTGCCAGACTTCTACCGTTCCCGTAGCACAAAAAAAAGCTTCGACACCGAGTGATACCCCCGTTCGAAAAATAGTGCCAAGATTTCCCGGATCTTGAATCTGGTCGAGTAACATAATGAATTTTTCATTTTTCAGTGGAGAGGGAGCTGGCTTTTGGGCGATGGCAAGAATACCCGTGGGTGTTTTTGTTGGGGCGATTTTGGTCATAAGGGTTTGCGGCACCTCAACGCATTTTTTAGGATTAACTTTCTGGATAAGGCTCGCTATTTCTTTGTTTTGGAGTCCTTCTATCGAATAAAATAAGTGATCAATATTTTGGGTATTATTGGTTTTTATGATTTCTTGGACCAGATGAATGCCATCAAGAACTATTTTGTTTTTCTTTCGTCGTTCCTGGCCTGAATGAGCTAGTTTTTGACTGATTTTTATGAGGCTATTTTGGGCGGAAGTTATTTTTTGTATCATTATTACTAATTTACTGATTTGTTTTATGGAGGCAATTTATCTAAGATAATGCTTAGAATCTGTTTAATATCTTAACGAAAAAATGCCCTACAAGCTAAAAACATTTACGGATACAGAAAGCTATTGGAAAGCTATTACAGCGGTTTTTGCAAAATCAAAGGCGAAACAGGATAAGGAAAATCCCTTCACGCTTGTTGCTAGTGGTGGCAGTGCGGTGCAATTATTTGATCAGGATCTTGATCTATCGGATACGAAAATATTTATAGCCGATGAGCGTTTTGTGCCAGAAAATAATCCTGATTCGAACGCCAAGGCACTTCGAGAAAAAAACCTTGGAGAAAAACTTGTTTCGTGGAATACCGATTATTTTGATGATGCCGCGAGTTGTGCTCGTGTTTACCAAGAATATTTGCCGAAATCATTTGATCTCATGATTTTAGGCGTTGGACCAGACGGACATACGGCGTCACTTTTTCCTCATATTGAGGCGCTTGATGAAAAAAAACAACGATGTGTCGCCACGGAAACGGAGGTATTTTCGGTCAAAGAAAGAGTTTCTATGAGTTTTTCAACGATTAGCACGGCGAAGAAAATAATGATTCTCATGATGGGAAAAGGCAAACGCAAAATTTTGGAAAAAATAACCAACCCTGAGACAGATTTCCATGACTATCCGGCACGGAGGATTTTGGACTTCAAGCAAGTTGAAATTTATTTCTTAGATCAGTAGATGAAAGACTTTTTTATTGAATTTTATTACTTTGTGCTAAAAAATGCTTTCGCTTCACTCTATGGAGCGTTGTTATTCTTCGTGATAATA
>JALWQU010000103.1 GCA_026982915.1 Candidatus Altimarinota bacterium
TAAAGGCTAAAACAAAACTCAAACAAAGCCTTTTCATGCTTTCTAAAGTCTTTTCTCAGGCGCTTTTTGAGCGGATTCATATTATTAGTCTGCTTGGTGCTAAACCCAATCAGGTTAAAAAACTTTGCCTCAATAACTCTCCGCCTCAATTATCTTTCTGTTGATTTTTTCTCGGACAGTACTGTATTCGGATTATAAACTTTGCCATTATGCTCGATGGATACTTGAGGGGTGATAGCCTTTTTGTAATCATCTATATCTTCAGATCTAAGCCAAAATGATAATTTCTTCTTGCCTATAACTTTAACCTTAATCGGGTAATAAGACTTCTCCATGGCGCTCATTTCTTTGGCAATCCAATATAGGAAACTTTTTTTTGCTTCCTCAAATTTTATAGCCGCTGGATTTGCAGGATAGTCATAATTTCGACAAACAGGGACTACGGTCCTAATGGTAGAAAACATAAGTTCAGTAAGCTTGTTTGGATCCCAGTCCTGTTCTCCTTTTATACTTCGTTGTAGATTTTCTAAAAATTCCCTATACTCCAAATCAGACCAGTACTCAAATGGTTCGTAACGATCTTCGGGGCGGGGTCTTTTAGGTATATTCCTTATTTTGCTGACAAGCGCGCTTAGTTCGTCTGGCTCTGTTTCTTGTTTTGACGAAGCCTCAGCTGGTTTGTCCTGTCCTGATGAAGGTTCATCAGGATTTTTAACAGGTATTTCTTGTAGGGTACGCATGAATGATTCAAGACCTACTGCCGCTTCTGAGGATTTTTTTGAGAACTTTTCTATAACTTCGTCAACAACATTTGGATCAAAATTATCTTCTTTGATAAGTTGCTTGATTGCTTCTTTGTTTTCAGTGAGACATTTAACGACCACTTCTGGATTTGTTACCCTTGCTGTTGGGGCATATGGTTCTCCTGCTTCTTTCAAAACAAAAACCACCATGTTTCGTACTAAGCAACGCACATTCGCTTTAGTCATCCCTTCTGAATTGATCAGGGCACCTTCTATAGCGCTAACAATTTCTTCGCCTTTTCTTGTATCGCCTTCCATTGTCATTGGGTTTAAAAAACAGTTGCATTATAATTGAGATATTAAATTTGTAAAGAAAAAATCCCCAAAAAGCCTTAAATTTCCCATATTACAGGACTAGTTGTGTCGAATTTTGGACATAAACTAAAATAGACCAACCCCGTCTGAAATGGAACAACTTCTTGATAATTTTTTCTTTCTTACTAGTATTGGCAGGCTCTTTTTATCACTCGCTCTTGGACTAGATCCAAGAGAGGAAAGTCCGAGCCGCGTGAGTAACGCTTTTGCGGGTAACACCCGTCCCTTTTTTTAGAAACAGAAAAAGAGAGAAAGTGAAACAGAAAAAATATATCACTGGTTTTCCAGTGCTCTAGTGAAATTCCCAAACGAGTGAAGTCGTGGGTTTGTCGGGAGTGATCCCGTACAAAAGAAAAACCTAAGAGGCGGAGACGCAAGTGGCCGAGACCATGGGAGCCGTGTTACTCCGGTGTTGATTATGGAATCGTCTTGCGGATAGAAATACAAAAGTAATTTTGTAGGTACTAAGATAAATGAGTGAATACAACAGAACTCGGCTTATGAAAAGAGCGATTCATGCATTTTTTTTTGACATCTTGTAGTGTAGATAATATCCTTTTATCCGTATATTTTAACCCTCATACACTATGAAAAAATTATTATTAACGGCTATGATAGCCATGCCGACGGCAGCCTTTGCTGGAGGTGGTGCTGGTGTTGACATGAGTGCTTACCGTATTGCTCCAGCAGCTCCTGTAGTGGTAGCACCTGTGTCGGCTGTTACCAAGCCAGTAGCGAAGAAGCGACCGACTGTTACACGAACAACCGCTCGACGAGGTGGCCTTACTAACCGACGATCAAACTACTGGGATTGGATCGAATCTTACCGAAATGCAAAAGGAACAGACGGTGGTATTAATCGACGAACAACCAATTATGTAAACTATGGTAATCAGTACAATCTAGCTAATGGTTTCGAACCTATTGATGCAACGGATAATATGTTCCGTGGGTTTTCACGAGAAGATGAACGACAATCAGCCGCACAACGAAAACTAGCTCGAATGCGAAGCGCTCGATAGATTTATAGTTCTGTCTACTATTGTAAGAAAAGCCAACGAAAGTTGGCTTTTTTTGATGGATAGAATATTGGCTCTTGAAAGATCTTTAATTAGGGCGTTATGATATTAACCTTAAAGTTTTTTGTACTTCCGGTAAGGTTTTTGACGCCTGTCGTCGTACTATCATAGAGACGAATTTGGGCCGTTGTGCCATCAACTTTTTGCCAGTAGTTACTGGTATCATAGTTCAGCGTAAGACTGGTAACCGTCGGGGTGACGTTTGAATCCGTGGTTTTTAGGGAGGTGGCAAAATTGAAGGTGTTGTCTCCAGAATTAAAACCATTAGCCGCCATCCAGTTAGCGGAAGTCATGGCGACAACTTCGGCGGTTGTCATGCCAACCGTTTCTATGTCCGCAATAGGATGGATATTCCAGGTGCCACCACTAAATCCTCGCCAAACGGTTCCTCCATCAAAGGAAAAAAGCCATCTTAGTTCTGTGTTGACTGGCTCATCTACGGTTGGTGTAATACTATTTAGTGTAGCCCAAGTAGTGGTATTAATTTCTTTCCCATTATCACTCGTCACATAAGCCGGTGTCGTGGAGAATCCAGTGTAGAGGGCTTCAAAAAATCGTCCTTCTCTCAGAACAAAATAGGAAGGATTAGCCCCCGCCACACAATAGTAACGCCAGTATCGAAAGGTTGTTGGAGCAAAACTCCAGGTTTCATCGACGGTTCCTGCGGGAGTTACGGTGGCAACGGTCGTCCAGGTTGTTCCATCGGCAGAGCCCTCAATACGCATGGTCGTCGCTCTGTAGCCAGCAGAATACCAGTTAATTTGAGCCTGCATAACGGTTTTTGGGGCGCCTAAATCAACGCTCCACCATTGTCCAGCAGGAGTCCCCCCTGATTGATTGTACCAATAAGTTGTAGTATTGTTATCATTCCCCAAACTAGGCGGTCGGCTATTATCAGATGAGTTGGCGGTCGCTCCAATGGCAAGATTAGTTCCACCTGGAGCCGGTGGGCCTGAAGATTGTAGTTTTATACTATCGGCAGGAAAGTCTGTTATGCTGGCATTTTCTTGTACATAAAGCCCTTCTTCGGCGGTTAAGATATTCCAGGTCGTACTATCATTGACGGTTTCATTATTTTCATAATAAATATCGACAATACGTTTAAAACTAGGATCTGCGGCATTGGTAAAGAGATTCTCAGTATTATTGGCAATACTAGCCGTAAATTGTGTAGCCCCTCCGCCATCAATTTGTTTCCAGCTACTTCCATCACAAATATAAGAAAGCGTATCGGTTGTATTGTGGTAAATCTTACCTTTGACGGTTCCGTCACAGGTAGGAGCGGCCGCTTCATTTTCGATACGAGTATTGATTAGTTGGGCGTCCAAAAGGTTTAGGTCATCGCTCAGTTCAAAATTATTATTGGCATCATTCCATTTGAGTGATTCATTGAGGGTATTTCCAAATTGTAGTTGAATATCGGACCCGATATCATCGGAGTCCAGGGTTAGAATATTGCTATTAAGCTTATCTTCTTCGGTTACGAAAACAAGTCCCGCCGAAACGATGGGGAGTTTTATTAAAAAGAAAGCTGTCAGCCATAGACCGTAATATGTTTTATGGTTACCAATCATCTTTAGTATTTTATTTTTTATAAATCTTCACATTCTATCGCATAATCATCTTATTGTCATCTTTTATAACTTTACCTAATTGTAAAAATGTGTTACAATTCAAAAGATAAGGACTTAGAACCTCATATCTTGTAATCTTATGAATTATTTAAAAATATTTTTTCGTGACAATTGGTGGGTTATTTTGGGTATTATTGTGGGAGGCGGTATTATGTTGTCCAGTCATGGTTCCGTTAAAAATCATGAAAAAACCGTTACGGTACAAGAAAAAGCACCTTTAGCTGATACATTTTTATTTGGATCATGGTCACCAGAAGGGCATCAGGCTGTTATTGGAACCGTTGAAAGTGATACGGATATTCAGGTGGTTTCAGAATTAACGGGAAAGATCGCTGAGGTATTAGTTGATATGGGGGATACCGTTTCTGCGGGGGAGGTTTTGGCTAAGTTTGAGACAAAAGGGGACGCTACCTACATAAACTATCAAAGTGCTCGTAATAATTTGTCTACCACTAAGGATAGCGCCGAAGTCTCGATAGAATCTTCGGCATTAGCCGTTGAAAATGCTCAAAAAGAATACGATCAGCTTTTGCGTCAGTTGTCACAAGATCGCCTAGCCAATCTTGAAACGCTCAAAAATACTCTGAAAACTATCGAAACAACTGGGCTTAATGGGCTCAATTACTTTGATCGGCAAATAGGCGCTTCTGATGGCTATGATCATCAATTTTCTAGTGCGGGGCAGCATATTGGCGCTAATAATACGATCTTACGGAATCAGACTAAAAATGATATTGTCTCGGCAAGGCGTGTTTATGAACGACTTCATAAATTAAAACTATCGGCTGATAAACAGGATTTACTTCATCAGGCTCAGTTGTATGCTGATTTTTTGGAATCTTTGCAGGTGTTAGGGAAAAAGTACAATAATTTAGTTGAGAATACCGTGGTAACGGGCCGTTTTACGGAGGTACAAAAAAATGCCTTAATAGCGGAGAGTCAGTCACATATTGGGCAAATAGATCAAGCGGTATCTTCCCTAAACGCTCAAATACAATCCGTTGAAAGTCTGGCACAACAGCAGCAAAACCAGATTCTTGCGGCTAAGGATCGGATCGAAAGCGCGATAGCGAATTTGTCCCTGACTAAATCGCAAATGACCGGATCTATTAAATCGGCTCAGAATGCGGTAAACCTAGCGTCTTCACAGCGATCAGATCTCATCGTTCGGGCGCCTTTTGCCGGGAAAATAACCGCTAAAACGGTTCGTTCAGGGCAGTTTGTAAATATGGGGACGCCTTTGTTTCAAATAGTAAATCCACAAAAACAAAAAAAAGTGGTAGCCTTTTTAACGGCTACGGATATGGAGAAGATCCGATCGCAAGAAGTGGTGCGTATTATGGCTGGTTCGGAAGAATTTCTCGTATCTTCTTTCACGGAGGGAGGAATTATTGACCCTAATACGCAAAAAACAAGCGTTAATTTTTTCTTAAAGGATGGGAAATTTCTTGCCTCTGGAACAACGGTTAAAGTGCTGCTGTCTTCGGATAAGGAAACCCGTTTAATTCCTTTGTCAGCCATCAGTTTTGAACCAAATGGAACACAGGAAGTACTGGTGGTAAATAAGGAAAATTTACTGGTTCGTCGAAAAGTGCGTATTGAAAATCGTCTTACCGAAGGGGTTTTTGTTCGTGAAGGACTAACAAAGGGCGACCGAGTCGTTTTATTTAAAAGTCGATTTTATAGTGGGCAAAAAGTAAAAATCAGCAATCATGAAGGATAATTTGGCTTGGTTTTGGACTTTTTTTGTTACTCGATATCGGGTGACGATACTCCTGTCTTTTTTTATGTT
>JALWQU010000104.1 GCA_026982915.1 Candidatus Altimarinota bacterium
ACATTATATTCTCTAAATCTTCTATGTCTTTTTTAATAGAAAATGGAATATTTTTTTCTTGATATATTTCTAATACTTTATTTAAAATTTCTTCTGTAATTTTATAATAAATCCTAAAATCTTTTGCTACATCCAAAAACAATTCAGGTAATATAATTTTACCTTCTTTTCTTAATCGTATCAACACTTCATAATGATGAACATTATTATTCTTGTCTACAACAGGTTGAAAATAAGGAATAAGCTGATTATAATTTAATGCTTTTTTTATTCCTTTAAATATTTCAAACTTTTTTAAAATAATTTGCTTTTCTTCTTCAATTTCAGATGAGAAAATAATGTTTTTTTGTTCTATTTTTGCTCTTTTTATACCGAACATAACATTTTCAAAATCTTCATATTTATTTTCAGATACACTAATTCTAACTTTAATGTAGATTTTACTATCTCCTACTTTGTAAGGCACATCTTCTATTTCTGATATTAAATCAACCAATAAAGGTAATTCTTTTTCATATTCTTCAAGATAAAAACATAAACTATCTACACTAACTAAATATATAGATTTATCACAATTAAATATTTCTTTATAAAAGTTAATTATTCTACCTTTTATATCCCCTAATAATTGATTACCGTATTCAAATCCAAATTCAATATTAAATTCCATAAATTTATCTACATTAATAATAATTTTATTAGATTGTTCTTGATTTTCTTGTCTCTTGTTTTCTTCATTTAAGAATAATGATAATTCTTCTAACACAAATGGATTTATTTGGTCTTCATTTTCTAAAAATTCATTTTTATTTTTATTTTTTGTAAAGAAAATTTTATCAAACATATTAATTCCTTATATTATTTTATTGCATTATAATTTATTTTTTTTTGAAAATCAATTTCTAAAAAATAATCTTCATGATTTTTATATTTTTTTATAAAAATATTTGAAAAATTTTCCTTGGGAGAGAAGCCTAAGACTGAAATTATTTTTTTATTTTTTTCCATTACTCTTCAACTTTAAATCTTTTTCACTATTTCTGCTAATTTTTTAAATTCAAAATATCACTTAAGCTTAATTCACCACCATAAATATCCAAACTACTCCCAACGGTAAAATCAAGGAGTCCTTGTGATTGTTGTTGAAACTGTCGGATGTCGTCTAGGGAATGCAGACCCCCCGCATAGGTGATAGCTATGTTTTTAGGATTGTTCTGTTTGAATTTTGTTAAGATAGCTACAAGATCGGTATCAAATCCAGACTTTTTGCCTTCAACGGAAACGCCATGAATCAAGAATTCCGAACAAAATGCCGATAGTTTTTTTAGTGTCTTTACCGATACTTCTAGATCAGTTTTGGTTTTCCAGCCATGGATCATAATGTAATATTTTTTACTAAAAGACTTACAGCTGAGATCAAAAACAAGGTTTTTTCTACCGATTGTTTTCGATAGCGCTTTTGCTTGTTCAAAAATAAGGTCTTCCTTGAAGTTTCCCTTGAGAAAGGGGGATTTAGAGGGATTTTTGTTCTTGAACAAAGCCGAGCTTATGATGACTTTTTCAGCTCCAGCGTCTAGGTATTGGCGAGCCGTTTCGGCGTTGATTCCACCGCCAATCTGCCAGTGTTTATATTGCAAAAGGATCGACTTTGCGAGGTTGAAGCTCGCTTCTGATTTATCCAGAACACAGATATGCCCCCCTTTTAGACGATATTTATGGAATATTTCGGCGAAGGTTGTACCCGATTCTTGACTTTCAAAGTTCACCGAAACCTCCGAACCAAGCGTTGATCCGATGATTTGCTTGACCTTTCCTTTATGAATATCGATACAGGGGCGAAGTGTCATTTTTTTAGGTTTAGTTCAAAGCAGTATTCATCATACCAGATCCCATTTTTTTCAATACATTTTTCATGGAGACCCAAATTTTCAAACCCCATTTTTTCGAGTATTTTTTGAGAAGCTATATTTTGGGAAAAAACTTCAGCCGTTATTTTTTTAAGTTTTAGATCGTGCTGAATGAAATGACAAATGGCCTTTAGCATCTCATAACCAAACCCCTTGCTTTGAAATTTAGAACCTACCCAGTACCCTAAATTGGCGCTTTTGAGCGTATAGTCGATCTCCCGAATAGAGATTCGTCCAATTATTTTTTTATTATTAAAAACTATAAAATTATAATCTTTGTTATTTTTATTTTCAGCACGAAAATAAGTTTCAGAAATATCACTCGGTGGATCCCAAAGCATGAATCTTGTAAGGTCCCAGTCATTTTTTATGAGTTCAAATAATTCAGGAATATCCTTTTTTTCAATCTCACGAAGTGTCAATCTCGGTGTTTTAAGTACGGGTTTCATTTAAGGGGTGCGTTACAGAATTTCAACAGTAAATCAGCTCCAGCTTTGGCGGATTTTTCGGGATGAAATTGCATGCCGATAAAATTATCTTTTTGTACTATCGCCGAAAAGGATTGACCTGCATAATCGCATTCTGCGACGGTGAATTTTGAGATAGGGGCGTAATACGAGTGAACGAAATAGACATAAAGATCGTTATTTTTTACTTGTTCATCGGGTAAGTAGCCATTGAAAGGCTTAATATTGAGGAGATTATTCCATCCCATGTGCGGAATCTTCATTCGACGCGATAAATCGGCATCGCTACAATTTCCATCCTTGAATTTAATGACTTTACCCGGAATAATACCGAGACAATCTGTGTCATCCTCTTCTGAAAAATCAAAAAGAAGCTGCATACCTAAACAAATCCCCAAAACAGGTTTTTGGGTGTTTTTGAGCCATGTGTCGAGTTTTTTGGCTCGTAGTATTTCCATGGCTGACCGCGCATGTCCCACACCTGGAAAGATTATTTTATCGGCTTTTTCAAGGGCTTCGGGTTTATCGGAAATAAAATATTCCATTATTTCCCCCTTGATAAAGGGGGGCTTGGGGGGATTTATCAATCGATCTAGTGCATTTTGCACCGATTTTAAATTGCCCGCTCCGTAGTCGAGTATGCCAATTTTCATAATATTAACTTTTTAGCTATGACCTTATTTATCAGCACCTCCCTCAGTTCTATCTTCTAGCATATGCCAAACCCTAATAATATAAATAATATTTTTTTCAAATCGATAACGAATAACATATCCACGCCTTCCAAATTTAACGATCAATTCTCGAAAATGAAAATCATCCTCCCAAGGACGACCTTTCTCGGGGAATTTCACTAAATTCTCGGCTTCCGTAATGATGAGGTTTATAATCTTCTTTGCCGCCTTTGAATCAATTGATTTACAAAAATTATACAGGCGTTTTAAATCCTCGAAAGCTTCGGGAAGCCATTGAATTTCAATCATAGCTTTGATGACCAGTTCTTAACTTTAGAATGCGTCACTGATTCACCGGTTAAAGAAAATTTATGCCATCTTTCCTTCGTTATTTCAATTTCTTTTTCTCTTTTTTCTTCTTGTTCTAAATAATGCTCAATAGCCTTTTTCATCAAATAATGCGGCGATCGCTCACGCTTAGCCCCCAAAGCCTTCAATCGCGTTTTTGTTTCGGAGTCCAAACGGATACCAATAGTCGTTTGTGTTGTCATATTTGAACCTGATTATGTTGTGCAATGTTGCACCTATTGTAACATAGTGGTAATTGTTTTGTCAAAACGCATATTTGGTTGTTTTGCCTCATAAAACCCCTTTCGTCGAGCTAACCCCTTGCCCTGTTTCCTTAACCGCTTCACGGAGGCATCGGGCGAAAGTTTTAAATAAAATTTCAATTTTATGATGCGTGTTTTCGCCTTCAATAATAAAATGTCCGTTTAAGCCAGACGCATAGCAAAAACTTTTAAAAAAATGGGAAATCATTTCCGTTGGTACATCCCCTACAAACTCACGGTCGAATTTTTTGGGTTCGAAAATAGCCTCACCGCGTCCAGAAAAATCAAGCGCTACAAAGGCTCGTGCTTCATCCATGGGGAGTAGTTTTTCATAGGCGTATCGTTCGATGCCCCACTTATTGCCCAGCGCTTTTTTGAATGCTTGCCCCAGGGCTAGAGCGGTATCCTCAATAGTGTGGTGTTCGTCGATATGGAGATCACCTGTAACACTTATATCGAGGTTGAAACCGCCGTGTTTACCGAGTTGTTCCAGCATATGATCGAAGAAATTCAAACCCGTTTTTATATTCGTTTTGCCGTCGCCATCTAGGTTAAGGGTTATATTTATATCCGTTTCCTTCGTCTTTCGTGAAACTATGGCGGTTCGTGGTTTATGACAGATACTGTTGGCAATTTCTGACCAGGTATTTTTGGGTATTTTGTAGCCTTTTATACTTAAATTTCTAGCAAACTCCATATCGGATTCACGATCTCCAATCATGTAGGTATTATCGAGATCTAGCTTATTTTTTACCAAAAAATCATCGAGTATGCCGAGTTTTGGCTTTCGACAGTCACAGTGATCTTTTTCGAAGTGTGGACACTCAAAAATAGCCTCAAAGCTAACACCTTCGCTGGCTAAAATCTCAAACATTTTGTGGTTAATTTTTTCGTACACCTCACGAGGATTACTATCGGTACCAAGGCCGTCTTGATTGGTCACCATAAAGAGCTTAAATCCAGATCGTGATAGTTTTTTTAACGCGGAAATAACTCCGGGGAGAAATTGCATTTCCTCAAGAGAGTTTACCTGAAAAGTTTCAGGTGGTTCTGCGATGATAGTACCATCGCGATCGATAAAAAGTGTTTTCATAAATTATTTAATAAAAGATTTAACGGTTCTGATTAAGGCCTCTCTCAGATTAGGATCACTCGTCGAATGTCCTGCCAAAGGAAATTCAATTGTTGAATCATTCAGCAATTCGTGTAATTGCCATGCATCATGCGCGGGACAGATCGCATCATACCGCCCATGAACGATCCGTGTTGGTATATTTTCAATTTTTCTTGCATTATCCAAAATATAATTCAGCGGTATAAAAGCATTTTGAGCGATATAGTTCGCCTCAATTCTCGCACTATCCACTAATTTATCATCCGTCTTTAGCCTTTTTTCTATGGCCAAAATATCCGGATCAAGAAATGCCAAAATCGCTTCAAATAAAGTAAAATCATACGCCCAATTTCGTTGTTCATCACCTTGGCTCATATTGAGATTCTCGACAAAAAACTGACAAATATTATCTCGATTGGCTTCTGGAACTTTCGCCAAAAGATCCGCCCATTTGTCAGGAAAGAGATAAGGTTTTTCATTTCCAAATAAAAAATCATGCTTCGGGGCACAGGGCAGATAAATGCCTCGTAAGATCATGCCTTTTATTTTTTCCGGATACCGAATCGCAAAGACCAGTGATAGCGTCGATCCCCAAGATCCTCCAAATAGGTAAATTTCATCCTTTATTTGGAAGTAATCGAGAATTTTGTTTATATCTGATACCAACTCATCCGTAGTGTTATTTTCTAAAATATCCCCCTGAAACTTTGATCGCCCCGCCCCCCGCTGGTCAAAGAAAATAATATAATGCTGGCAGCTAATAAATTACGCATATACCAAAAGTAACACAACGGTAGATAAAATAAGGTTGAT
>JALWQU010000105.1 GCA_026982915.1 Candidatus Altimarinota bacterium
CCCGGTTCAAATTCTCCTTAAATCACGAAAACTGGATATTGATAATTATTTGGAAGACATGAAAGAACGGATGCGAAAGCAGTCTAATGAGCTACTGAAAAGCCAGATGGGAGAGTACATAGAATATATCTCAAAATTAGTAGAATATGCGGATATTATGGAAAAGCGTTTTTTTGTCGTTATTCCACAAGACCCTCGACGAGCGGAAAATAAATCTGTTTGGAAAAGTTTTTTATCAAAAATATCGCCAGGAGATAAGGTTATAGATGTTATCACGCGAAGGAAAGAGTTTAAAACCCTTAAGAAGGGGCTTGATGAAAAAGTAGATATTGTAAAAACAGGGCTTGAAGGATGTGGTTTAAACGCGACACGGTTATCGACAGAAAAGATTATTGAGTTATACTATCAGTGCTATAATCCACAAATGGCTCGAACACAAAAAATTAAGCACCTAGAGGATTTGGCGGTTTCTGGGAATCTAGAAGATCGACTGGTTGACGAAGTATAGGAACAAAAACTTGCCAACCGTTGTCTAATGATTATTTTGGTACTGTTTAGTACTTAATCCAATATTATTATGACAGGTTTTACTATTTTTATGATCGTTGTTTCGGTAGCGCTTGTTTTTGTGATTCTTCTTCAACAAAAAGGGACAGGGCTTGGTTCTATGGCAGGACAAGAGTCTGGTGAAGAAATTGCTCAGACACGAAGAGGGGCTGAACGAGTTTTGCATATTTTCACTATTTTATTAGCGCTTACTTTTGCAGCGGGAGCTATTTATAAAATGTTAGTCTAAAGGAGTATTTGAGATTTTTCTATGCTTATTTTCAGGGTTACCTGCTACAAGATCCGTATAAATAATGAGAAGAAGGAGTATTGTTAGTCGAAAAAAAAGAGATCTCGTACGAAGAGGTCTTTCTTTTTTAAAGCGTCACTTCTGGGGAATTAGTGGTTTATTTCTGCTTGGTTTAGCCTGGAGTATTTATCAGTGGCATCTTTTTTTTCTGGATAATGCCAAACTTGTACCAGATACGGGAGGGATTTACTCCGAAGCGGTGGTGGGGCGAATTCAAAACTTGAACCCACTAGCGCCAAATACCTCATTGATCGATCGTGATATTCAACGTCTGATTTTTACTGGATTACTACAGTATAACCCAGTGAAAAAAGAAGTTGAAAGTGCTTTGGCTGATTTGCGAACAGGGGATGATGGGCGTTCTTATGATCTAACACTCAAGCCTTTGGCCAAATTTTCCGATGGGTCTTCGGTGAGGGTTGAGGATGTTTTGTTTACTTATAAGGATCTGATTCAAAATCCTAATTTCCCCAATAAAGGGCTGAAAGAGGCTTTTGAGTATGTTCGTATTACGGTTGTAGGCGCGGATACGATTCGTTTTGAGTTGCCAGAACAGAATGTGTTGTTTCCGGCTTTGCTGACAACTCCAATTTTACCAAAATCAGCGTTTAAAGATTTTTTTATTGAGGAGCTTACGGATCCTGATTATCCTTTTAATAAACAACCAATAGGGACGGGACCTTTTGTTATCAAGAATATTGTACCGGGTGAAAATGGAGAACTGCGTGTTTTTCTGAAAAAAAATCCTTATTTTTACGATAAAAAACCTTTATTGGATCAGATTGTATTTTATCTCTATCCAACAACCGAAAAGCTGGTAAATAATCACAAGTTCCCGACAGCGTTTGCGCATATTCCTTTTCGTATTTTTGATCATTTTGAGGAAAGTTTGTTTGAAGAATATGAACCGTATGAATTTGTGCTACCACAATTTACCGGTGTTTTCTTTAACCTTGATCGAGAGATTCCGCGACACTTATATTTACGCAAGGCTCTTTATCTCGCTTCAGGGGTGGATAAGCTTATTGATGAAGCTTGGCAACGTATCAATGGGCCACTTTTCTTTGAGGACATCGAGACGAGTTATCAGAGCGATGATTTTGCGGCAGCACGAAAACTTCTTCGAGATTTTGGGTTTCCTTTTGATAAACGAAAAGAGGTTCGTACTTACGGGAAAAAAGGAGAACCTATAAAACTAACCATGCTGACTTCAACCGCTCCAGCGGTTTATTCACAAATGGCCCAAAAATTGAAAAAAACTTGGGAAAAGGAACTGGATATTGAGATTGATCTGGTTATTTTGTCGCCTGACGAGTTCGTAAAACAACTAGCTGATCGTAATTACGATATGGTACTTTATGGGCAAAATTTCACCCAAAATTTTGACACACTTTCACTCTGGCATTCTTCTCAATCAGGGAAGCTTAATCTGGCGAATATTACACGAGATGATATCGATTTGGCTATTAGTGAAATTCGGTTTTCAGGTGCTGTGAGCGATAAAAGGGCTTTTAGTGATCGACTCGACCAGTTGCGTCCGGCTATTATTTTCACGACGCCTAAGCACAAAATACTGGTTAAGAAATCATTACATAATTTCGCGCCAAATTTTGGGAAGATTCGATCTCATGCTGATCGTTTTTACGGCATCAATAGTTGGTATTTTAACGAAAAAAGAGCGTGGGATTGGTCCGATAGTGATTCAAAGATTTGGGGATTTCTGGAGTGGCTTTTCAGTCCAGAACCTGCTAAGGTAGAACCTGATGGGACAAAAGATATACCCGAAGCACCTGCAGGACCTACAAGCGAGACACCATCACTGTAAAGAAAAGTTGGTGGGTGAGCCTTTGTTGGGCGTTGATTATGGTTCTAAATTTTGCGGATTGGCTTTTTCACCTGATGGGATTTGTGTTTTTGCTTTATCGGTAATGAGCACCGCTGATTTGTTATCCGCCATGGAATCAGTTATTGCTGAAAAATCAATCAAAAAAATCGTGGTCGGTTGGCCCATATCGCCGAATAATCAGGAAAATGCGGTTTGTAAGACTATTCGACAGGAAGTAAAAAAGTGGGAACGATTTGGTTTACCGATTGTTTTTCAGGATGAAAAGTATAGCACGCAGGAGGGACTCAGGTTTAAAACCAAAAAAGAAAAACGAGCTGACCATTTAGCCGCCGCCAAGATTTTAGAATATTTTTTAGAAAAATAGTTTTTATACTTCACCAACTTATAATTATTATTGGCAAGTCCTTACGCTTGAATAATATTTAGTTTTCTATAGAATAGAGCGATCTTAAATAATAATTTCCCAATAGATGAATCCTCAGTTTGAATCCTTTACGCATTTTATGAAAAATTCAATTGTTTTTGCTCAAGAAGAGATGCAAAAGCTTGGCGACCCGCAGGTTCAGTCACAACACTTACTATTGGGGATTCTTCGGCAACCAAAATCTATTGGTGGAGCGGTATTACAGCACTTTGGAGTGCAATATGAAAGTGCTTATAAAATCGCGAAAGAGCTAGAAGAGCCACTGCATAGAAATCCAGAAACGCCCACAACCGATACGATTAATATTTTATCGGCTTTTAGCCAAAAAGCTATTGAGGATGCGGCAAAGACAGCGCTCAATTTTGGGCATGGTATGGTGGATTCGGAGCATTTGTTATTCGCGCTATTACAACAAAAAAACACAGGCGCCATTCATATTTTAGAGGATTTAATGGTTCGACCAGAACATATTGTTGATTATCTTACGGAATTATTCAAAAAAAGTCCGGCTACATCCGAATCGGGCAAGTCCATTAAAGCGCCTAATGGCAACCAAATAGAAGATTTCTTGAGTGGTTTGCAGGGTGTTTTGGCAGGTGTTTTTATGGGAGATGAGCGAAATGGTGGCGGGGGACAACTGCCACAAGGGCGACCACGAGATACGGCCTCTTTGAATAAAAATGATGATCCTAATACAAGAAAAACACGAAGAAAAAAACTAGCGATTGATTATTTCTGTACGGATTTCACCGAAATGGCGAGATCAGGGAAACTCGAGAAAATAATTGGACGAAAAAAGGAGATTGATCGAGCGATGCAGATTCTTTGTCGAAAGACAAAGAATAATCCTATTTTACTAGGGGATCCCGGAGTAGGGAAGACGGCTATTGCCGAAGGATTGGCACAAAGAATTGTTAATGGAAATGTCCCTGATGGACTCTTGGATAAGCGGATAATGTCCCTTTCTATGTCTGATTTGGTAGCGGGGACAAAGTATCGTGGGGAGTTTGAAGAGCGTATTAAGCGTATTATTGAGGAGGCTTCGGCCACCGAAAATGAAGTGATTCTTTTTATTGATGAGCTACACACAATAATCGGAGCAGGTAGTGCGGAAGGCACGCTAGATGCCGCAAATATTCTAAAACCAGCGCTTTCTCGGGGAGCCGTGCAGGTTGTTGGTGCCACAACTTTTGATGAATACCAAAAATATATCGAAAAAGATGCGGCCTTGGCGCGTCGGTTTCAAGCGGTTGAGGTTCCAGAGCCGACCATAGACGAAGCTATCGCTATTTTAAATGGGGTTAGTCCTCATTATGAAACCTATCATAGTGTTCGAATTGATCGGGAAGCGATTGATTTGGCGGTAAGGCTTTCTAGTCGTTATATCACGGATCGATTTTTACCGGATAAAGCCTTTGATATTTTAGATGAAGCTTGTGCTTCTAAGGCTATTTCCAATCGTAAAAATGGGAAAAAAATACGAGATCTTCGACAGCAAATTACTAAAATTGTAAAACAAAAAGAAGCGGCGGTGCAAAGTCAGAATTATCAAAAAGCTAATGATTTACACGCCAAAGAATTGAAACTAGAGCAGTCTATTTCAAAACTTAAACGAGTAAAGATTGATTCAAAATCACTACCTCACATTGATGTGGGTACGGTGGCAAAGGTATTAGAGCAGATGACGGGGATTCCGGTTAAGACGCTTCTATCTTCTGAATTAAAAAGTTTAGGGAACCTTGAAAAAATCCTCGAAAAGAAGATTATTGGTCAGCCCGAAGCGATAAAGGAAATTTCAAAATCTATCCGTCGTGCAAAGGTCGGACTGCAAAATCCAAAACGACCATTGGGGGCTTTTATGTTTCTCGGGCCAACGGGTGTCGGGAAAACAGAGCTCGTAAAACAACTAGCACAAGAAATCTATCATGACGAGAAAGCGCTTATCAAAATAGATATGTCAGAGTTTTCGGCCGGTCATACGGCTTCTCGTTTAGTAGGCGCTTCGGCTGGTTATGTGGGGCATGAAAATGGGGGAGAGCTAACCGAAAAAATAAGAAAAAAACCTTATTCGATTGTTCTTTTTGATGAAATTGAAAAGGCGCATAAGGAAGTGCATAATATGCTCTTACAAATACTAGAAGACGGGATTCTAACGGACGGAAAGGGGCGAAAGATAAATTTCAAAAACACAATTATTATTTTGACCTCGAATATCGGCGCAAAACGTTTCCAACAGGAAGCCAATAGTATCGGTTTTGGTGATACGGTCAAAGATTTAGCATAAAACTGCCATTTCCACTAAAATCCTAATGTTTTTTATTGGGATGAACAGAGAATAATAAATTCTTAATAGTGATTTCTGTTTTCACGATTTGATGAATATCGAACACTGAATAACGAATTACGAACGAAGAAGTTTAAAAAATTCATCATTCATTATTCGTTTTATTGATGAG
>JALWQU010000106.1:0-16113 GCA_026982915.1 Candidatus Altimarinota bacterium
GGTTGTGAAGAAACTTTTCAAACGACCTTTAATCCAGATCGTCCGGAAAAAGTTTATTGCGAGAAGTGTTATTTGGAAGTTGTGGATTAGCCTCGAAATCTTCCTATAA
Source organism: Candidatus Altimarinota bacterium (assembly GCA_026982915.1). Lineage (GTDB taxonomy): Bacteria > Patescibacteriota > Gracilibacteria > UBA4473 > UBA4473 > JALWQU01. The sequence goes on from JALWQU010000106.1 coordinate 110, forward strand.
AAAAAGCCGCTCTGTACAGAGCGGCTTTTTTATTAACCAACTTAAGATTTTATGAATCCTTCATTTCAGAAGCCTCTTCATTGGCTTTTTCAGACGCTTCATTAGGTACTTCTGTCGTGCCTGTAACCGTTTCTGGTGCCACCGTCTTCACATCCCCCGATTCTTCGATCAAATCATGGTCTGATGGATTATTTTCATCTGTTTTATTCATAAGCGTCATCTCTCCTTCTTCAACTTTTCCATTCTGATTCAAAAGATCTACTTTTAGACATAAGGCCTGTAATTCTTTCACCAAGACATTAAATGATTCTGGAATAGAAATAGAATCGATAGGCTCATCTTTAACAATTTTTTCGTACGCATTAGACCGACCATGCGTATCATCTGACTTAATAGTCAACATTTCTTGTAGGGTATGAGCCGCTCCATAGGCTTCTAACGCCCAAACCTCCATTTCCCCAAACCGTTGTCCCCCATTTTGAGCTTTCCCTCCCAATGGTTGTTGTGTTACCAGTGAGTAAGGTCCCACAGATCGTGCATGAATTTTGTCTTCGATCAAATGGATTAGTTTTAACATATAAGTTGTTCCGACCACCACACGATGATCAAATGGATCACCAGTCATTCCATCGTAAAGTTGGAATTTACCATCTTCTGGAAGATCATTAGCCACCAAGGATTCTTTAATTTTATCCATTTTAATTCCCGAAAGTACAGGGGTGGCCACTCGAATCCCCATTTTTTCAGCGGCAATTCCTAGATGCGTTTCCATGATTTGCCCGATATTCATACGAGAAGAAACTCCAAGTGGGTTAAGAATAATATCAACCGGTGTTCCGTCTTCCATGTAAGGCATATCTTCTGCCGGTACAATTTTTGAAATCACCCCTTTATTCCCATGCCGTCCAGCCATTTTATCACCGGCTTCTAGATGACGCATTTGAGCGACTTGTACAATAACACGTTTTAGAACACTTGTTGGAAGATCATCCCCTTCTGATCGGTCAAGAATCTGAACGTCAATAACCTTTCCTCCAGACCCCCGTGGGAGTCGAAGAGATGAATCTTTTACATCATGGGCTTTTTCTCCAAAGATAGCCCGTAATAGACGATCTTCAGCCGTTAATTCAGTTTCTCCTTTCGGGGTTACTTTTCCCGCCAAGATATCACCTGCCAAAACCGTTGCCCCAATACGCACAAGACCTCCTTCGTCCAAGTTTGTGAGCTTCCCTGCGGCTACATTGGGGATATCGGCTGTCAATTCCTCTGGTCCAAGCTTTGTATCACGAACATCCAGTTCATATTTTTCGATATGAATAGAGTTAAAAAGTCCTTCTCGAACAACTCGATCAGAAACAATAACCGCATCTTCATAGTTGTAACCACGCCAAGACATATAAGCCACCGTTAGATTTTGACCAATCGCTAGATCTCCATCCTGAACAGAAGCCCCGTCAATAAGGACATCCCCTTCTTTTACTTTATCCCCCGCAAAAACTCGTGGGTGTTGATGAATACAGGTTGATTGATTGGTCCGATTAAAGGTGTCAAGCTCAAAAACACGTTTTTTCCCAGACTTACCAATAAAGGTAATCGATTTTGCATCAGCCGATTTAATTTCACCATCTTCTGGTGCTCTCACGCATTGTTCTACGGAAGTCGTTGCCTCCATTCCCGTACCGACGACAGGGGCCGCTGGCTTGAGAAGAGGTACCGCTTGCCGTTGCATGTTCGATCCCATAAGGGCCCGAGTATTATCATCATGCTCCAGAAAGGCGATCATTGAAGTTGATAACGAGACAATTTGTTTTGGTGAAATATCCATATGAGTTATTTCCTCCAAATCATAAGAGCCTGGTTCAAACCCTTTTCGACAAGCCACTTGATCATTTGCAAATTCTCCATTCGCCTTCATAACCGAATTGGCTTGTGCTACACAAAGTTCTTGTTCCTCTTCCGCATCAATATAAGTCACTTCATCCGTCATATAAGGTCGCACTGGCACTTCTTTTAGACCTTTTATCTTCGCTACAGCCGCCGCTTCCTTGTCACTTATGACCGCGTCTTTCTTAACCACTACTTTTTTCCCGTCTAGAATATCTACACGAGTTGTTCTGCCGGTCACCAGCTTTACTTCATTTGCAATAGTGTGTGCGATTTTTCGGTAAGGGGTTTCAATAAATCCCATTTCGTTTACCCGAGCATAAGAAGCGAGATGCAACACGAGTCCGATATTGGGTCCTTCTGGTGTTGTCACCGGACAGATTCTTCCGTAATGAGAAGGATGTACATCCCGAACTTCAAAAGAGGCTCGTTCTCGCGAAAGCCCTCCTGGTCCCATAGCCGAAATTCTTCGCTTATGCTCAAGAGCGGCTAGTGGATTCGTTTGATCCATAAATTGCGACAGTTGTCCTGAGGCAAAGAATTCTCGCATAGCTGCTGTAATAGGACGACAATTAACGAGTTGTGTTGGAATCACATTTTCAAGTTCGACGATGGTCATTCGATCCTTAGCAATTCTTTCCGTTCGCATAAGACCTACTCGGAATTTATTCTGAATAAGTTCCCCCACACCACGAAGTCGTCGATTGGCCAGATGATCAATATCATCCTGACACTTATCAATGCCGGCGTTTAAACGCATCAGCCCCTTGATCATCTCGATAAAATCTTCGATTCGGAAGACACGACCTTCTGGAGTGTCTTTAGTTTTTAGTCCAAATTTTTTATTAACTTTATATCGAGCGATTGGTCCAAGATCGTATTTTTTTGGGTCAAGGAAAATATTTTCAAGAAAGGCATGCGCATTATCCGGTGTTGCCAAGTCTCCCGGTCGTATCCGTTTATACACGCCTTGCCAGGCTTCTCGTTCATCCGAAGACTCATCTTTTTCTAGGGTTTTAAGAATCGGATTATCGTCTAAATCTTTGATGTCTTTCTTAAAAATATCGAGGATTTTTTTATCATCTTCGTATCCAAAAGCTCGCAAGAACATGGTTACCGGAATTTTCCGCTTTCGATCAACTTTTACCCAGATAAGGCCTTTTTTATCCGTTTCTAGTTCGAGCCAAGCCCCTCGTTTAGGGATCATTTTAGCGTGATGAACGCCGGTAAGATTGGGGTCTTTAGAGTAGAAAATCCCCGGACTTCGTACAATTTGCGTCACGATCACCCGCTCAATTCCGTTGATGATGAAGGTTCCTCCTTCAGTGATACGGGGAACATTCCCAAAGTAAACATCTTGTTCCTTGATTTCTCCTGTTTCTATATTGGTTAACGCTACATGCGCATTGATAGAAGATTCATAAGTAAGTCCTTTTTTCCGACAATAAGGAATATCAAACTTAGGTTTTTCTATTTCGTGACTCAGTATTTCAAGTCGGAGTTTTTTTCCTGTAGCGTCCTCGATTGGATTTATTTCTTTGAGCAGTTCTGGAATACCTTTTTCGATAAACCATTTGTACGAACTATGCTGAACTTCGACAAGATTTGGGAAAGGAAATTCACTCCCAGGATCTTCCGTAAAGAAATATCGCCCATTTTCTTCCTTTGTAGGGACGAGCTTAGCGGGGAATTTGATAGATTTTTTGGTAATCTTTGCCATAGGGTAAAGGGGATTAGAAATTAAAGCTTTACATTAATTTTAAAAAAATCGCACAAGCCTTTTAAGATACATGGATATTTGCTGATAAAATTCAACAATAACCGGTCTTAAAATACTTGCCCGCTCATAACACAAGGAGGATCTTGGGACGAAATTTTCAGGGTAAAATCTAGTGACTTGAATATTTAAATCAAGTTTTTTCTTGCTTTTATTTTCATTAACCGCTAGACTCGTAATCGCAATTTTCAAAATTTCGTTCCCTTGGTTCAGTTCATATTGGTTGAGGTTAAAAGGATGAGACAAATTGTTATTTAATTCTTTACCCTCATTATTATGAATACGAATTTATTCGTCGGGAGCCTAGCATGGGCAACAACAGATGAAAGCTTACGAGAAGCTTTCGCACAAGCAGGAACGGTTGTTTCTGCAAAAGTTATTACAGACCGAGACACAGGACGTTCTCGTGGTTTTGGTTTTGTAGAAATGGCATCACCAGAAGAAGCACAAGCGGCTATCGCTATGTGGCACGAAGCTGAACTTGATGGACGAGTCATCAATGTTAACGAAGCTCGACCGCGAGATTAGTTTGTTGAAATAGTTCATTAGTAAAAAAGCCCGCTCTTGTAGCGGGCTTTTTTTAGAATCTAATTTCCAGCCCTACAAATAATAAAGGTATCTACAGGTTGATCATGTGGTTGTATCGGTATTTTGGGATTTATTGAGAAATCAGGCAGCACGCTCACCGTAGCGGCCATACCCTTGATCTTATCCAAATAACGATCATAAAAACCGCCACCTCGTCCCAATCGCCCATGATCACCATCAGTGCCGACTGAGGGGAGAAAGATAAGGTCTGGTTTGCCTTTGAAAGCTTTTCCGATAGGCTCTTGTAATCCGTAAGCGCCGATCTCAAGGCTCTTCATATTGGTAACGGGAATAAATATCAAATCATGAACGCCTTCAACTCGTGGAAAGAAGTACTGTTTATCCGGGAATTTCCGTATAAGATCAGCCGTAAAATCTATTTCTTTTGTGGCTTGTGGCGCGTAAATAAAAACGGTCTTTGCCTGTAAAAAAGGTTCGTAAACGACTATTTGGCTGATTGCCTTTTGGGCTAGCCTATTTTTTTGTTTTACCGATAAAGAATCCCAGTGTTTAAATATATCCATTCGGATGAAATATTTTTCAGCCCCCAAAACATCCTGCTCAATTTGAGAATAAAGCGCATCAGCGTTTTGAAATTTACGAGTTGGACGAACCCATTTCAAAAGTGATATCTCCATCGATCGATCATAAATATCGGCTTCAAAGTCGAGTAAATGAACCTCACAGGTATTCTCTCTTTCAAAGGTTTTAAGCGCTCCAAAATGAAGAATCCCCTTAACTATTTGTGTATCAAGTTGTACAAGAACATAATAGACGCCTTCTTTTAGATCTTTTGGGGTACGAGCGAGTTGTATGTTGGCGGTAGCGATCCCAAACTTGGAACCGATCTGTAATCCTTTCGTAACGGTTCCTTTAAGTTTCATGTCATCGAGGTCAAAAATAGTTCCATAGCTCGAGCCGATTTACCACGATGAGATACTTTATTTTTTTGGCCCTTAGCCATAGCGGAAAAAACAGCATTAAGCGTTTCAGGCGTAAAAACCGCTGATACCGGAATACCTTTTTCCAGTGGGGCTTGTGGGAAATATTCAATATGCCCCGTTGTTTGTCCTAAGACGGTTTTTTTGGTCCTTGTTTTGGGGTCATAGTACGCCATAGCGGAATAAAAAGTCGCCTGTCTATCATCAACTCCTTCCAGTAATTCTAGGAACTTTGTAAGCCATTCCATATCATCCTTAGCCTGAATTTCTCGTTTTGTTTTGAGTCCAAATTTTTGAGGGAACGCTGATAAAATCAAACCAGAGTCCTCTCCAATAGTCGGGATATCAAACTTTTCAGCAAAATAACGAGCCTTAATGAGCGCGTTTGCCTCAAAAGTTTCCCCATTTTCTACGGGGTCTTCACTTGTGGGAAAATCCGCTAAACTCAAAAAGGAAAATCCCTTCAATCCTTTAAAAAACTGAAGCATCTCCTTTTTTTTACCCGCATTGCCCGTAGCGATAAGAATTTTTTTCATTTAAGCATTACTTATTAATTTATCAGACTTTCCTCAAGAAAGAACATCCAGATTATTGACGGAATTATCAGGCTTGAAGCGTAATATGATCGCCCGTCTAGTTGGTACTTTTTGGGTTAATTCATAGGATATTTTTTTCTGTACGCGCTTGATCGGGGTGAGGAATTTTTTAGGGCCATTAATGCTTCGCAGAAAAATATCACAAACGCCCAAATCACCAGAAACTTCTACCGCGGTAACCGTAATAAAACCTACTTCGTCTGGGTCTGTAAATTTTTGAATAATAGGCGAAATAACTTCTTCGATGGTTCCGGCTAGTCGCTTACTGCGTTCTGACATCTTCATGGTACGGGGGATTTAATCCATCAGACACTACCGTTTTGATGAGAAATTTCAAGTTCTCATTTTTTGCAGTCTTCGAAGGGCGTTGTGGTTTGTCGGTAAAAATTTTTCTTCAAAAAAATTATCAGGCGCTACCCATTTGAGGGTTTGATTTTCAAGTGGCTTCGGTGTGCCTTTTTGAATTTGAGCGCGGTGAAATCTCAAACACAGATCGACATGCTTAAACGCACAAATTTCTTCATAAAAATGAGGCCGAACCGAGACTTCAACCCCAATTTCTTCTCTAATCTCACGCTTCACGCAATCCCGAAAATTCTCGCCTTTTTCTCGCTTTCCGCCTGGAAATTCCCAAAATCCCATAAAACTTTTCCCTTCGGGGCGCGTTTGTGCGAGATATTTTCCATTCTTCCAGATACACGCAATACCAACATCAATACGGTGTTTTTTCGTTGTCTTTTTTTTCGGTATGATTTTTCGAGGCTTTTTAGGTTTAGGTTCAAACCGTTTCAGCACCTCAGGCGTAAAAAAACTCGCAATGGCTCCTTCCAAGGGCTTCCCTGCACGAAGGTAACTCGCCAAATCCATCATCGCGGAGTTCCACATTTTGCCGGAATGAGAGGCCTCCACAAGCGCTTGTGATGTTTTTTCCAGGTCTTTATTTGGCCAAAGAGCGACAATAATCTGTGTAATATTGGTGTCGATAGCCGGAATTTTTTCGTCAAAAGCAAAGGCCAAAATCGCCGCAGCAGTGTATTTCCCAATACCGGGGAGTTGTTCTAGTGCCAATCTTGTTTTGGGGAAATCACCACGGTAGTGCTTGGCGAGTATCTGGGCTGTTTTTAGGACATTGCGTCCTCGTCGGTAGTACCCGAGACCATCCCAAACAGCATACACAGTCTCCCACGAAGCTTCTGATAAGGTTTCTATCGTGGGAAACCGTTTTATGAACCGTGGCCAAAAATGAGTCGCTACACGGTCAATTTGTGTCTGGTGTGACATAATCTCCGCAACCCATATTTTATAGGGATCGGCGGTAGTCCTCCACGGAAAGGTTCTCTGGTTGATAGCAAACCAATCCTCCAAAGCTTTATTAAAAATAGTGAAATTATCGGGCATAGGATTTTATTTATGGTGGGTGTTTTACACTCATAAAAGTTACACAAAAGTAAGAACAAAGTACAGGGGATAAAAAAATATTTTGACAGGCTCTTTTTTTTTTCTAGAATAAATCGGCTTTTTCTCTCTGTATTTAATAAAGAGAAAATAACCACCGATCAGAAAAAATCGGGCGTGTAGCTCAGCTGGTTAGAGCGCGTCTCTGATAAGGACGAGGTCCCAAGTTCAAGTCTTGGCATGCCCACCATTACAAAAAACCATTCCTTAAGAGAAATGGTCTTTTTTTTAGAAAAGTTATTTTTAGTCTGGAGGACCACCTCCGACGTCTGGAGGACCACCACAAGTAGGCACTTCAATAGTTTCACAGATATTTTCTATATTGGCGACTCGTGTATTCGGCGTTAATTGATTGTTATAGGTGTTCCCATTTCCCAGCTGACCAATACCCCCCAATCCCCAACATATAGCCGTGTCATCCATGAGAATTCCACAGGTGTGATAGCCATTGATTGAAACTGTTTTGAATCGTTCATTTCCAGCAACAAATACGGGTGTAGTATGAGACTGAGTTGTTCCCTCTCCTAGTTGACCATAAGTATTAGTTCCCCAACATTTTATACGATTATCCACCAAGACAGCACATGTCGCGCTAATACCTACCGAGAGATCTATTGTATTATTAATACCCGAAACTAATACAGGCGTAGCTGAATTGGTAGTACTATCTCCTGGGTATGTCCCCCAACACTTTATGGCTCCTGTTGTAAGAATTGCACAGCCTCTACTTGTTGTACCACTAACAATGGTAGCATCGGTAATACTAGGCGTTAACTCCGTAGCAATTACCCCAGATCCCCAACATTTAACCGTACCGCTATCGACGGCACAACTTACAGACAATGAATCGGGGTTACTACTAATACCCATAATATCATTAATACTGCCTCCACCCGTACACTTGACGCCAGCATCTGTAAAAGAAAAACAGGTTCCTGTATTACTCAAAGAAATATCTTTTATATTTTCTAATCCTTCCACCAATACAGGCGTTAACTGATTGCCACTGCCTGCTGTATAATGGAGTTGCCCACTACTATTAGATCCCCAACATCGGGCTGTTCCATTATTCAAAAGCGCACAAGAGTGGCTACTAGAAGTAACAACCTTCTTTACATCAGACAATCCTGATACCGCAATCGGATATGGGTTTTTATCGGGTCCATTGAGTTTTGTTCCAACACCTAGTTGCCCATAAAAATTATCTCCCCAACACTTAGCGGAACCATCACTTAGGGAAGCGCAGGTATGTTCCCCTCCTGTTGAAATAGTTACGACCTTAATAGACTCCCAACCATTATAAACATTAGTGGTATCATTATTTATCGTGGTTGGTGGCGTTGTTGTTCCACCTCCGGTCGTCGTAGAGGGAGCTGTTGCTACAATCTGTTGGTCGACATACCATTTAGTGGCTAGGTGCTCATCTTTTGTAGGATTATGAGCGGACACATTGCCTTGTACTTCAAGTTTTTCAATTGGATCTGGTATGCCGATACCAATGTCACCATTTTCACTAATAGTGAAAAGTTGTGTATTCCCAGCTCGCCCAATATTAAAATCAATTCCAGCATCAATTCCCCAATAGGAAGTACTATCGGTTCCATCTCCAATAGCTATATCATAATTACTCGTAGGAACCCATGTTCGGTTGCCCTCACTAATAACGAGTGGTGTAAGTGTCCCTGTTTTATGAATTTCAAGTTTTCCTACAGGCTCACTCGTACCAATTCCCACATTCATCTCATCTGTAGCGATATCAGAATCTCCATAATAAATACCGAGTTCCCCAGAAATCCATTTTCCAAACTCAACCAAAACATTATCCTTATAAAGATCCCCATCAAAGTTAATATCACCTGCTACATCAAGTGTTTTTTCTGGTGTCCCGGTGAAAATACCAAACAAATCATCATCAGGACTTTTGGGAGTTTGATTGTCATTGTGTGAAATCCCGCGAAGGATATCAACAATGACATTTACCTCATTGGGGGTTAAGAAATCCCCCATGACCTTTACCGGGAAAGGGACCCCATCTTTTGTATTATCCACCGTATTAAGTGTCGCATAAGTTACCAATGGAAGCCATAATCCGAGTAAAATGAGGATCGTATTTCGTAATTTCATAGTATAAGTATTTATATTTTAATTATTAATCTTTATTAAGGGTGTTAGCCTCCTCAGCCTACCTAAATCAACATCACTTGATCTAGATATTACAAGAATCATCAACATCGGCAACCCCCACGGGGTAGTACTGATTATTGGTTGTATTTCTGTTACCCAAAGAGCCATATTCGGCACGTCCCCAACAAGCAATACGGTCCTCCGTATCAATACCACAAGTATGGTCACCTCCTGCAGAAACAGCTTTAAAAGCAAACTCACTTGGAACTAGTATAGGAGTATTTATACTAGTCTGAGTCCCATTTCCAAGTTGTCCATAACTATTACGCCCCCAACATTTCATCGTATTATTGGCGAGCGTGGCGCAAGTATGATAACTTCCTGCTGATATAGCCGTAGCACTATTTATACCGGTTACAGTAATAGGGGTACTAGAATTATTATAGGTGCCATCTCCTAGCTGACCATAAGAATTCAGTCCCCAACATTTAACACCGCCTGTTGATAGTAAGGCACAACTATGAACTCCTCCCGATGAAACACTTGTAGCATTTGTGATACTAGGAGAGAGTGGTGTGGCTATTGGATTATTTATATCATTCCAACATTTAACAATCTGATTATCAAGAACACAGGTTTTTACCCCTATCGTTAGTGAGCTTATTGTCCCCGACAAACCACTAACCATAACCCCTTGATTATGATTCCGATCAAAACATTTTACTTCATCAGTATTAAGCATTGCAAAGCAGACTGTATCCCTTCCTATCGCCATAGTTTTAACCGCCGGTAGCCCGGTTATCAGGACAGGACTCAGCTGATACTCCCAACTGTTATAGTGTGTAGCATCTACAATAGACACATCCCCCCAACATTTCACGGTGTGATCTACAAGTAAGGCACAAGATAATGTACCATCTGTTTGTACATCAACAACATCAATAAGACCTTGTATGGATTTAGGATAAGGGTTGTTTTCAACCTGATAAGACCTACCTCCAACTCCCAATTGCCCATATTCATTAGGACCCCAGCACTGAACCGTCCCTTCCTCTAAAACAGCACAGGTATTACTATTTCCCGTTGAAATAACATCCGCCTTTAGCGGTTGCCAGGTATTGTAAACATTGACCATACTATTGACGGTATTTAAGCCACTATAAGCGGCCTGAGCCGTTACTGTTTTATCGATGTAAATTTTATCTATATTCGTATTTTGATCTAGCCCTTTATATAAATATATACCACTCCCTCCTCCCAAGAGGATTAACAACGCGAGTGTAACGAATATATAGTTTTTTTTCATTGTATTATTGCATAAAAGGCTATCAGACAAGTCCTTCAGGTCCAGTATTCTAGTTCAGTAAAGGACAAGAATTTTTTTGATCAGTAACCTTAACTGGATAAAATTGATTGTTAGTGGAATTACTATTACCTAGCCGTCCTTCACTAGCATCCCCCCAACAAACAGCCGTATCATCGACTAAAATACCACAGATGTGATCCGATCCAGCTGATATTTCCTTAAACTGATTCCCACCACCAACAAGTGCTGGTGGCGTATATAAGTCCCAGCAAGAGACCGATTTATCAGTCAATAAAGCGCATCCAAAATCATTTGTACCAGAAACTTTCATAGCCGTACTTATTTCTGGCATAATAGTCCCTGTTAAACAATCAACCATCCCTGTCTGTGAAACAAAACACCCCTCGCTCATAGAAATAATACCATTTACAGGAATATTACCAAGACGCATTCCAGCGCTATTAGTAGGATTTAAGCTTATAGGAGAAACCGCCGTATAGGGTGTAGCGGATTCTGTATGCCAACACTTAGTGTTACCATTGGTATCAACCGAACACCCTCCAAAAATACCTGTAAGCCCCAGCATCAAATTATCATCAATTCCTACGATAGGCGTCAGCGTTGGCATGCCTAGCTGAGGTGCTTCATAGGAAGTACCAAGGCATTTAATACCTCCAGACAAAAAAGAGAAACAAGTTTGATTAGATATTATGTCTATCGATTTAACATCACTCAGAGTTTTGATAAAAACAGGCGTAAGTTGCACCCCTTGATAAGTACTATAAGGGTAAGCCCCTGAAGCAAAATTTGCCCCCCAACACCAAACCGTATGATCAGCCTTAAGCGCACAAACACTCGAATTTCCAACTTCAATATCGATGACATCCTTAAGTCCTTGTACCGCAATAGGAGAAGAGGCTGAAGCTTCATAAAAACGATCACCACCACCCAACTGACCAAATCCATTATCACCCCAACACTTAACGGTCCCATCGGTAAGCACCGCACAGGTATTATTACCCCCTGCCGATATAGCCTTTACCTTTAGAGGATTCCAATCATTAAAACTATTGAGCGTTGTATTATTCACCGTTCCACCTCCTCCACTATTTCCTACATAATTCAAGGCAATTTCTGACTGCTCAGAAACACGCTGATCTACGTACCATTTTGTCGCCAAGTGTTCATCTTCCGTTGGATCATCCGCCACCACATTCCCATTAACCACGAGTAGCTCTTCTTTTATTGGTGTGGCCCCAATTCCAATATTCCCATTCGCATCAATTCTGAAAAGGTTTCTATTAGCCGCCTTTCCAATACTAAAAAGATTTCCCGCTTTAATCCCCCAATAAGCATTTGAGCTCGTTCCATCACCAATAGCCACATCATATTCATCTAGTGGTTTCCAGTTACGGTTCCCTTTACTTACGACTAAGGGCGTAATATCGCCGGTCCTCTGCACCTCAACCGTCCCAATCGGTGAACTAGTCCCGATTCCAACACGTCGCCCAAATGATTCATCATCAACCCCATAATGAAGTCCTAAAGTAGAAGATATCCAGTGCCCAAACTCCACTAAAATATTATTTTTATAAAGATTATCCCTAAAATTAAGGTCTCCATTCACATCAAGTGTCTTATCTGGCGAATTTGTTAGAATTCCTAGTTTATCATCAGAAACCGTATGCGTGTCATTGTCGTCATGATAAATGCCTCGCAAAACCTCTACAATGGTATTCGCCTCATCCGTGGTCAAATAATCACCATTTACCTTTTTAGGAATGGGTTCTCCGTTAACCCTGTCCACACTTTTTCCGAAGCTTTTCACTGAAGAAGCTGGTGGTACAAATGGATTTTCATTCACCTCTTGCGCAAAAACAACACTTGTCATCGAGCAAACCAAAACCGCCCCCAAGAAGCCGTTTAGTATTCGAATAAAAGATCTTCTTTCCATTTTTTTATTTATATATTATGGCTTTCATAGCGCTTAACGAGATTACCTCTGTTAAGCAAAACACCTGTATCATAGCCCACTATACCCTAAATACGAAAAACAACGATATATTTTTACTTTCAAAAACATGTTTTTTATGTTACAATATCCTGATGCATTATATTTTTGAGGCTATTAACACCATTTCCTTTATCGTCGGCTTGGTCGGAATTTTTATCATTCTGGTCGGGGCCGCCAAGGGATTTTATCGATTTATACGAAACAATACGGGGCTTCGAGAAATTCGGTTAGAACTAGGTTCACATACGATTCTTGGTTTAGATTTTCTCGTCGGAAAAGATATCATTGATACCTTATTACTCGGAACAGAAAGTGAATCGGAGGTTTACACCCACTTAATCGGGCTTTTCTCGGTCGTGATTATTCGGATTATTCTGACTTATTTCACGGGGAAAGAACTTCGGGAGATCGAGGCGATTGTAGCCAAAGGGAAACTCTATAAAACACAAAATAAAAAATAAATATTTAACCCTCAATAAAATGCCAAAACCTTACCCCCAACCCGAATACTCCTCAGAAGTCTGCAGCGTAAATGACACGGCCGAGGAATGCGAAGCCCTAAAAAAACAATTTATCTTGGATAATGTTGAGGTTAGTAAAAGGAGAGATAATGTTGTCCTTGTAAATATTTCCGACAAACTTGGTCCGCAAGTAGACAAAAATGGATCGGTTATACCGGGTGGAATGGTTTATGTTTTCGATAAAGGCCATCGAGATATTAATGAAAGACAGTCTGGTCCCATTGAAAATGGAGGTATGGTTTATGCGGGAAATAACTATGGACTTATAACGATTTCTTTTGGCGGTGTTGAGGTTGTGGTTTACGATGATGGAAGTTTTATAATAGAGCCGATAGACCAAAAAAAGATAATGGTGGCGAATCTGGAGGAAGAAATGAGGTTTGTCGAGGAGGAAACTTGCGTAAATGTACCAGAAATGAACCAAGAAACCTTTAAACGATTATTTAAAGAATATAAGGATAAACTAAAAGGAAGAACCGATAAATATATTTTCTCAAAAAATGGATACCAATATGAAATGTCAGATTCATTTTCTGGAAAAAATATTATTATAAAAAATAGCGAAGGGTTCGTTATACGAGAGACAAATTACTATTTAAATATGTATACAGATAAAATATTTAAAGAGACCTCTCTTGTATCTATGACCGGAGTAGAGCCTAACTATAGTACAAATACTTTTTTTAAGTATAACTCACTAGGTCAACTAGCCCTTGTTAAGGTTCTTGATTCGTTTCTAAATAATAAGTATAAAATGGATCCTTATCTCGTTATTTATGATTATAAAGATAATAAATCACAAGATACTACAAAAAATAAAATAGATATTCCTGAAAAAATAAGGTATCAAAATATAGAATATACTTTAAATATAAACCCAAAAGTTCCTAAGAATAGAATTGCCGAAACCATTCTTGAATCTGGTAAAATATTAAAAATCCCTATTTCCATAGGGGAACAAATAAATGTTGGGGATCCTGAGAGTTCACCAAATACTGATGAAGCAAAGAATCTTGTTTCTTCATTAATATCAGCAATTCGCTTTTTAAATGAAATCAACATACCTTCAAATATTCAGCCTAATCCAAAAGAAGTAGATAAATGTAGTGGTGAAACACTCCTTGATGCTTCAAATGAAATGACGGGCTCTTTTACTGAAAAATAGTTTCCATAACCCTCAATAAAATGACCAACAAAGACTGGGAGTGCGTTGCCTGTACTATTGATAGAAAGCCCGATTACCCCGATCTATTCGACACCATTATCATCGGTGCCGGGCCCGCGGGAATGACCGCCGCGATCTATGCCGCTCGACGGAAAATGAAAATCCTCCTGATCTGCGGTAAAGTCGGCGGACAAATGATGTGGTCCTCTGATATCGAAAACTGGACCGGTGTCGGACAGGCTACGGGTCCGGAGCTTACGCGTATATTCTTCGATCATGTGCGAAAAGTCGATAACGATAACACGCATTTTGATCTGTGGGTTCGTGAAGACGAACGCGTTGAGCATATTTCGGGAAGTTTCGATGAAAATTTTACGATTAAGACCAATACGAATAAAACTTTTAGGGCTAAAACGGTTATCTGTACCACGGGAAAAATCCCTCGAACGCTCAATATCCCCGGCGAAAAAACCGCGATGCAGGGCAACGGCCTTTCTTTTTGTGCGACTTGTGATGCGCCACTCTACAAGGATAAAAAAATGGTGATTATTGGTGGTGGTAATTCCGCTATGGATGTGGCGTTACAACTGGAAAAATTCACCGACTCGGTCACAATTCTTGCTTATGAGAAAAAACTTATGGGCGAAACCTGCATGATGGATAAAATCGAAAAATCGCCTAAAATATCAGTTGAATACGGTATCGATACCAAAGAAATCATGCTGGATAAAAACAATAAAGTTACTGGTGTGAAAGTCTTACAATCAGGGACAGAAAAAATGTTTGAATGTGAGGGAATTTTTGAGGAAATTGGACAGATTCCGGCTACTGATTTTTTGGCTGATTTCATCACGCTCAATAAGGGAAAAGAAATTCCCACGGATAGGACTTGTAATACAGCCGTTCCGGGATTCTTTGCCGGAGGAGATTGTACTGATCAGATTCATAAACAGGTTATTGTGGCGGCCGGCGAAGGCGCTGTCTGTGCACTTGAGGCGCATGAGTTTATCTTGAAGCACTAGCGTTAAGCATCTTGAAGCAAAAATGACTGTGGTGTAACAATAGAAAAGGAGGCGTCTGGATATGTTTTTTGAAAAAATATGGGTGGTTTTTGATTTTTCTTCCTCGGATTCCATTTTACTTCAAAGGCAAAAATTTCATGCCTTACTTTTTGAATAATATCGACTTCCTGTTGATCATAAGTTCGCCAAAAGAAGAAATTTGAATGATTATTTTTAAAGACCGCTTCCTTCTTTTTTTCTAGTAAAATAAAGTTTTCAAAAATAGCACCACGATCATTCCGTAATAACAAATCATCAAAATTTTCAATTAAAGCATTTCGGATACCTACATCATAAAAAAATATCTTTTGAGACTTTCGAATTTCTTTTCGTTGGTTTGTCGAAAAAGAACTAAGTCTAAAAATAATAAAAGACTTCTCCATAATATCGATATAGTGTTCAACCGTTGGCTGTGTACTTCCCACTAATCGAGCTAACTCAGAAATTGAAATTTCATTCCCTAACTGATAGGCGAGAGCTTTTAGAATTTTATGGATAAGGTTGCTATTTTTTATCCCCGAAAAAGAAAGAATATCTTTGTAGAGATACTTTTGGGTAAGATCGAGTAATAA
>JALWQU010000106.1:16123-19249 GCA_026982915.1 Candidatus Altimarinota bacterium
AATAAAGTGGCTTTTTCGGTATAATTCGTGGTACAAATTTCTGGGTAAAGCCCATAAATAAGGGTTTCAGAAAGCAAGGACTCTTTTTCTAGGTAGGTGTTTGATTTTGTATATTCCGTAAACGAAAGAGGAAAAAGCTTAAATTCAAGACTTCTGCCAGTAAGAGGTTCATTGATGGTATTGGAAAGTTCAAAGCTTGATGATCCAGTTAGTATCAATTGAATTTCAGGGTAAGCATCGTGAAAGACTTTCATAATTCGACCTATATTTATAACCGTTTGAGCTTCATCAAGACAGACAAATGTCGCCCCTCCAAAAAACTGCTTCATAACTTCTGGAGATTCCTGTAAAAAAGCCTGAACTTTGGGGTGTTCACAATTAAAGTAAGCGGTTTTATGTGAGTCTTTATATTTCTCCAGTAAGCGCTTGCACAGCGTCGTTTTTCCGACTTGTCGCGCACCATAAAGAATAAGTATCTTTTTCCTAAAAAGCCATTTTTCAATCATCGGTTCCAGTTTTCGTTGGTACATATTTATGTAAAATTTTAAAGTCTTCTTTTAGATTTTACATTAATTCACAAAATATAGGAAGTTTTATTTGAGTAAATAATACAAAATCTCTAAAATAAAGACTATGAATATCGCGATACCCGAATATGAAACGGTCTGGAAGGATCCACAAAAAAACGCTCAACAAAAAAAACGCCTGATCGCCCAAATAATGCATCAAAAACCAGAAACCGATTTAATTGTTTTTCCGGAGCTGAGTTTCCATGGGTTTGTGATGGATACGGATAATCAGGCTTTAGCGGAATCTGTCGACGGATTTTGTGTTCGTGAAACACAAAAACTCGCTCAGGAGTACAAGGTTAATCTCATCGTGGGATTTATCGAGAAAAGCACGACTGACCGACCCTTTAATACCGCCATAGCGATCGGGAAAAAGGGAGAAATCCTTGGTAAATATCATAAAAATAAACTTTTCACCGCGTCAAAAGAACCCGAACTGTATACCGCGGGGACAACCGCTACCGTTTTTACCTGTGCAGGGCAAACTTGTGGGCTTAGTATTTGTTTTGATCTTCGATTTAGCTCGATTTTTCACGACTATCGGACACAGGGAGCGACCGTCATGATCAATATTGCCAACTGGGTCGATGGCCCACATAAAGCGGCTATTTATCAAACGCTTTCAGCCGCTCGTGCAATTGAAAACCAGTGTTTCTTTGTGGGGGTTGATCGTGTGGGTGCCGATCCTAATGTCGCCTTTGCCGGAAGGAAAGGCCTTTATAATCCGTTTGGGGTTGATATGGCGCATAAATACGATAGCTTTGTAGCGGGAACATTCGATCTAGATCAAGTCGATCAACTTCGATCATCACTGCCTATGGTCTAAAAGCTTGGCAATTAATATGTAAAGCTTAAATTTTATCAAAAATACTCATCTCTCAAAAAATGTCTTATCCCTTTATTACGGAACTCGAAGCAATCATCCGCCAAAGAAAAAGTGAAGCCCCTGAAAACTCCTATGTCGCTAAAATGTTTGAGCGCGGACTGGATAAAATAGCTCAAAAAGTCGGTGAAGAAGCCGTTGAAACCGTTATCGCCGCAAAAAATGACGACGACTATGAGTTTATTTATGAGTCGGCTGACTTATTTTTTCATCTACTGATGCTCTGTGAAGCCCGTGGTATTCCTTTTGAAAAGGTTATACAGGCGCTCGAGCAACGAAATAAGAAACCGTAGGCTAGCCAATAATGGCCTGTAAAACTGTTTCATCAATATCTGGACCGATCCCCGCAAACCGAAAATTATCCGGTTGAAAAAGATCCTTAGCCAGTTTTTCAACGGTGGTTTTATCCACCTTATTAATCTGCGTTTTCCAATCACTGAGACTTCGTTCCCATCCGTAGAGTAACTTATTTTTCCCGTATTCATGGGCTACTTCTTCGGTGTCTTCCGTCTGAAGATCGGTTTTCCCACAAAGATAGTTTTTGGCCTTTTCAAGCTCTTGCTCGGTAATCCCTTTTTGCGCTATACAATCATACTCATCGCGGATAGCCTGTGCGGCTTTTAACACATCCGAGAGCTTCACCCCGGCTCGTGTCGTGAGTAAACCCGTATCGGTAAACTCATCAACCTGTGTTCTTATAGAATAACATAACCCTTTTTGTTCCCGAACATTCTGAAACATGCGAGAACTCATATTCCCTCCCAAAATCGTAGCCAAAACCTTGAGGGAGGGAAAAGATTCATCGGTTTCCGCTAGTGTCCGACATCCAAAAGAAATATGATATTGTTCTGTTTTTTTGGTTCGAATTTTATATTTTTTAGTCGCTAGATCTGGATCAAAGGGAAAGGCCGATCGTGTCGGTTTTTTATCCGGCATTTCAAAATAGGACGCCACAAGATCAAGCATCTTGGCATTTACCGCACCAGCAACCGTCACCACCATATTAGGCGGAACATAAAGTGCGTTTTTATAATCGAAAAATTGCTCCTGTGTTACGCTATTAATCAGTTCTCGTGTCCCGATCTGATCACGCCCTAGTGGCTGATCACCAAAAACCAGCTGCTCAAAATCCCAAGAAATTTGGTACATCGGAGCGTCTAAATACATCGCCATTTCTTCCAGGATCACGCCTCGTTCTTTGTCTATTTCTTCGGATTCAAATCGAGAATGAATCAGCATATCGGATAACACTTCGAGTGATTTTTCTATATTTGATTTGCCTGATTTAACATAATACCCGACATATTCTTTTCCCGTAAAGGCGTTAAATTCCCCACCAAAACTATCAACCGCTTCGGCTACGGCTTTGGGGGTCTTATATTTTTTCGCGCCTTTAAAGAACATGTGTTCCAAAAAATGAGAAATCCCAGAAATAGATTTGTCCTCATATCGCGAACCCGCTCCCGCTAGAATAAGGGTCGTAACAACATTGGTTTCGGGCATTTCAACGGCTTGTAGTCGAAGTCCATTGGCGAGTGTTTTGGTGTGTAATTGCATAATTATTTTTAAGGAAAGGTAACTATTCAGTCCCAAATATAGGACAATGAGAATTTTTATCAAATAAACAGGTCAGCGCTTGAGAAGCCGTAACCCCATTTTTCTTGCAAGTAGCCA
>JALWQU010000106.1:19259-20179 GCA_026982915.1 Candidatus Altimarinota bacterium
CCTTAGTATGATTCCTATTGCAAGTTGATATAAGACCGGATTCTACAAAAAGTTTCAGCCCCATCCCACGACCGAAAACAGCCAGATATTTTTTGTTGTACTTTGGTCATCCGGATATCTCGTTCTCCAAGATTGTTGGTAAAAGGCACCTCTCGCACCGTCATAAAACGCAGCGTTTCATCCTCAAAGTCCCTCAGTCTTTCGAGTAAATTTCGAGCGTCTGTTTTTTTTATCCGGCCTCGTTTTTTGGGAACTCCTTCGGGCGGTGGCTCGGGAAGGGGGGATTCCCGTTCTCCCTCTTTTACTATCTTGCGATAGCGAATCTTCAGATTTTCGGCTTCCGTTTCATTTAGAACCCCTCCGGCTTCTTTCACTATTTCATTTATCTCCAAGAGTAATTTCTGCATTTTTTTGGCCCATTTTTGCTTGTAGGTCTTTCCTTTGGCAAGGGTTCGTTTATCTAGCTTTATTGTCTGAATCTCATCAGGCGTATCGGTCTTTTTTAAGGTTATCCCAACTCGACCCGGTTGTCCTCCTGGTTTTTTCCCTGTTCCCTTTTTAGATTTCTTTTTTCGGTTCGGATCGGCTGAGGGAGGCGTGCTGCTTTTTTGTCTCAAAATCCTGTCAAACTTTTTTTGGGCTTTTTTTACTCTTTTTCTATAATTTTAGAGCTGTTTTTGTAAAATGACTGAATAGTTACAAAAATATCTTTAGAAGATTGATGATCGATTTTTTTAGAGTCTTTCATATTTACATAATAGCATATTAGTGGATGAAAGTAAAATTTAGGCCTAGTAACTGCTCACTGCGCCCCTCTTTTTAGATTTGAGAGTTCTCAAAATTAGCAGCTTTTTCATAGAGATCAAAGAAATTATCATGAGGATTATTTTCGGTAATAGAGAAAATAACGGAATAGAGAA
>JALWQU010000107.1 GCA_026982915.1 Candidatus Altimarinota bacterium
AGAAATTTTTTGGTAATATTTCTTTTAACTCCATGAAAAACCTCGAAAAACAACTCCTAGCCGCCGCTCTTTTTTACGAACAGGCCTCTAGTGTTGTGGCTTCTATTTGTAACTGGGATTGGATGAATATTTCTCCGGTATGATTTCTATCGCAGTTTGGTATTAGATATTAAACAGGTTCTTAGAATCTAGTAATGAGGTATAACAATAGAGACACGCCATAGCGTGCCTCTACTATTTACCAATACCTCTTCCTTATTCTCTCTTTTTATGAATCTACGGGGTTCAATCGATCACTATCCACAGCTGGAGACCAAACACTCCAGGCTTTTCGTTTGCCGACCTTGACTGGCGGAAGTGCCGAAGTTTTTTGTTCTCGATATTTACTAACTTCATTTCTTATAGCCTCTTCAAGCGTTTTTCGAATATATTCTTTCGTATTAAGTTTCCATGGTTCGACGGTCTTCGCTATATTTTTATCAATATTAGGAAGGACTTCTCTGATATAGTTCTGCATTTGATCTACTATAGCCTCAATATCTTTTTGAGAAGTAAGTCGTCCAACTGGATTATAATTCTCTACTTTTTGTTTTATGAGCCCAGAAGCGTTATGCATATAACTCTTAACATAAATACGCACTTCCTCTTTAAACTGACTATCAACGGCTTCTATAATTTTATCCATGACTATTGAGTTAACCCAATCAGAAACTCTTACAGGATTAAACACCCCCTTGGAAGTTTTTTCTCTTGTTAAACTTGTCACAATACCCTCTGTTATACTTTTAAATGTACGACTCGTCCCCTCACTATTCCCTTGAGACAAAACCATCTTTACTTGAATCCCCTGATCTCTAGCTTGCAAAACCCGAATACTTTGCTGAATAATCCTATCAATTTCTTTTTCATACGGCCCAACCGCTGCTTTTATAATCGATTCAAAAGAACGAGTATTAGAAGTTATCGGTCCAATTGAAGTCCCAGGAGAACCTTCTAAATAGGCTTCAATTTCAGTTATCATCGCCGTTTCAAATTCATTCTTGATATAAGTCTTAGTATTAATGTCTAAGGGGAGAACTATATTAATCACCTCTCCATCAATGGCCGAGACTACTAACTGAATGTGATTTCCCAATTGTCTAAATATAGCGTCAACCTCTTCTGGAGAAGATAAAATAGGAACCGGTTTATAGCTCTCTATTTTTTCTTTTATAACCGACTTCGTAGCATTCGCTAAACTTGATTCATGTTCCATGAAGCTTTTGACACGAATATCAACTAGACGCTCAAACTCCGCCTTAATAGCCATTTTAACCTTATGCGTTATCCATTTATTAATCCAATCTTTAGCTTCTTTTGGATCAACAGGATTATAAGTTTTCCCCGTTGTTAAATTTGTCACAATTTCCTTCATTACATCCTCGAATCGAAGTTTATAGTCATCACTATTCCCCTGATCCGCAATCGTCATTGGTTTAATTGTTTGCTCTTTCGTTTGTAAATCTCGAATACTTCGCTGAATAATCCCGTCAACTGTCTTATCATATGGCTCAACAGCCATTTCCATAACCGGTTCAAAAGAACGAATATCAAAAATAAGTTTTGGTGGATTTTGTGATTTTATATATTTTAGTTCTTGATTGATTATTTCTATATAATATTTCAAAAGCCACTGCTTTGCTCGTTCTGCTCGATTTGGATTATCAAGTTTTACCAAAATTGAGTTGGTTGTTTCCGATAGATTTGGAACACTTTTCATTAGGACAGAAATTAAAGCCGGTGTCTCCTTTAAATCTTCTTGTAAAAGCGCTATGTTGTTCTTGATAATAGACCTTATTATAAAGGCATGTTGACGGATTAGTTCGCCCATCATGTTATCAAAATTTATATTAAGCATCCCATTGTATTTAGCTAATTCTGTCCTTGTAAACTCAGAACTTTGGGTCAAAAATTGACTATGAATCATACCTCCATCATAAGGCTTCATATCATTCGCTTCCATTTCTGTATATAACTCTTTTCGAGCAATATCTTCCATTTGTATCATCATAGATTTTACCGATTTATCTTTCATAATTTGTTCAAAAGTTATATCCCCTCTCTTTTCCTTTATGAGGTCCCGAATTTCATTCTGAACTTCTGGGAAATATCGCTCTACAAGATTTGGAATGATCTTAGAAATATCGATAGGCGGATTTTCATGAATTGTCGAACTACCTAAATATTTATAAACCTCTTGTTTAACCCTATTATTAAGCTCTCTTTCAATATATGATCGAACAACACCCCGTGCAAACCTATTTTCTGTACGTTCTAATGTTTCGTTCGTAATTCGGTTAATGCCTGCCACTCTATCATTGCCCATATCATTGAAAAACTTATCGGCTTCCTCACGAGATGGGATAAGACGATCTTTATAGTATTTCTCAACACGCGATTTAATGTTTGAAGCCATACTAAAGGTTATCCCATCCTTATACATAAACCTTTCAATAAGTTCATTGGCAACTTTTTGATAGGCCTCTGGATTAGGAGCTGTTTCCTGAAGAGCCTGTATCTGTCGATATATTTCTGCTTTTACTTGTTGTTTAAAAGGGGCTTCTAGAAATTCTAGAATTAAATCAATATAGTTACGACTAGAAGGTCTCCCAGTCTGTAATTTTCGCTCAACAGCGGATACAATATTTTTTCGTAGGATTGATTGTGATGATTCTGTATTCGTAAAAACCGTGCTAATAAGTTGTCCAATAGAATCTTTCCGTGATAATTTAGTTAACTCATCGTTAATACGCTTTTTTAAGTCAGATTCGGGCAACTGATTTTTTATTTCAGCGTCTATAAGTTTTTTGATAAGCATATCAACGCTCATTTCCTGAGGATTGTTAGACCAAGAAAGAAGCCCTCTCCGTACAGATTCTCTCACTCGTCCACTCGTAAGAGCCTGAACACGTTGTTCTATTACGGCTTCTGTGTAATCTAGTTTTTTTATTTCTACCTGCTGAAGCACTTGATCGGTGGCAATAGCTTCTAGCTCTACACGAGGCGCTCTAATCATTGATAATACGGTCCCTTCTGTAATATCACCTCTGTATTTTTCAAGAATATAATCAATATTCCGCTGTACATCCTCAAAATTACGCTCTATAGCTTCATATATAATTCCGTCTATCTCTCTAAAGCTCGTACCATGAGGAATAATTTTTATTGCTCCAGCCTCAACGGGATCATTATTCTGTGGATTTGTAGGATAATCAAATGAATTTGATGGAGTAGGGGGGATTGGTGGATAATATTTTTGAGGATTTACAAGTCCCGCTTCTGTTAAAACTGTCTGTCCATCTGGATTCAAACGCTCAAACTGGGCGGTCCGCTGATAATCATTCATTTGACTCCAATTCGCCCTCACGGCCTGACCGAGAGCCTTATCAGAAAAGGCTTGTACCTGACCAGAAAAACCGATGAAAAAGCCCATAAAACTCAAACTTAGTAGTGTTTTTTTCATTTTTTAGAAAAGTTAGTAAAATATTCATCTCGAAATCTAGCACAATCACTAGAAGTTGAACACATTTTTTACTTGATATGTAGGGTTTTAGTTTTAGAGTAGGCTTTAATGCACCTTCGTTAAACTTAAATTTTTGCCAACGGCGTAACACTCGCGACCACTTTTTTGATCCCTTTACCACTGAAGGCAATTGATAGCGTATCACCTGAAATCTGAATAATCGTTCCCGTACCATACTCTGGATGTTGCACGGTGTCGGAAATCTGGAAGCCACTTTCGTTTTCCGAAACCCCAAAAATAGCCTCTTTTTTACTCTTTGGATTTTTGGTAAAATCAATAAATTCTGGACGATCTTGGTTCGGCGTTTTAGGGGCAAATTCTTTTTTAGATGTCCCCGATCCACTCGAGAAATAGTGTGCCGATGAGAAATTTTTACCACGCCCAAAATCCGTCCCCAAGGAAACCACTTTTGAATCAATCGTGTGGCTATCTTCGTCTAACTCGGACAAAAACGGCGATGGCGGGTTAAACTGTGTCTGCCCAAAAAGCATTCTTTTTTTGGTATGAGAAATAAAACACTGCTTCTCCGCCCGTGTAATAGCCACATAGCCCAATCGTCGCTCTTCTTCTCGAAGCGTCGGGTCAAACTGAGCGTTCGAAGACGGAAACATATTTTCTTCCCAACCCGGGAGAAAAACCACCGGAAACTCGAGTCCCTTGGAAGCATGCACCGTCATGAGCGTAACGGCATCGGCTTCACGAACATTATCCAGATCGGAAATAAGCGCCACCCCTTCGAGAAACGCCCCAAGGCTATCCTCCTCAACCGTATCGTACCGCCCAGCTACGGAGAAAAGCTCTTTCACATTTTCCTTTCGGGCTTCGCCTTCGGCCGATCCGTCATCCAGATAGGTATAGAAATCAATTTTTGTTATCAGCCGATCAAGCAGGATAGAAATAGGTTCGGTTTCCGCTATTTTTTGGCATTCACGAATCATGATCTCAAAGTTTTTCAGGACTACTTTTTTCGCCGTAGGCAGTTCCGAAATTTCATCAAGACCCTCCAAAACTTCAAACAAACCTATTTCGTATTCATAAGCGTATTTTTTCAAGACTTCTAGTGTCGCCGCTCCTAGTTTTCGAGAAGGGGTATTAATAATCCGTAAAAAACTAATATCGTCCCGAGGGTTAAAAATAAGCCGTAAATAACCAATAATATCCTTAATTTCTTTCCGATCAAAAAACCGAACACCACCCACAATTTGGTAGGGAATTTGTTTTCGCAAAAAAGCTTCTTCCAGCGCTCGTGATTGGGCGTTCATCCGATAGAGCACGGCGAAATCCTTGTATTTAAATCCGTTTTCTTGTTGTACTTGCTGAATTTGTTCCGCGATATAAGTCCCCTCATCTTTTTCATCTCCCACTTCCATAACCGCCAACCGTTCTCCGTCTCCATTATCCGTCCAGAGATTTTTTTTACGCCCGGTTTCATTTTTGGCAATGAGCGAATTGGCGTTTTTGAGAATATGCCCAGACGACCGATAATTTTGTTCTAGACGGACGACTTTGGCATCAGGGAAATCTTTTTCAAAATCCAAAATATTCCGAAAATCGGCCCCTCGAAAAGAATAAATAGACTGATGATCGTCTCCCACAACACAAAGATTCTTGTTTTTGTGTGTTAGCATCTGGATGAGTTTGTACTGCGCGATATTTGTATCCTGATACTCATCGACCAAAATATAACGCCATTGATCCTGATATCGTTCTAAAATCTTTTCATTTTGCTCAAAAACTTCCACCGTTTTTTGTAACAGATCATCAAAATCAAGCGCGTTATGCTCGATAAGTTTTTTCGCGAAAATCGGCGCCATTTTTTTTACCGCTTGGGCAAATCGGTTAAAATCAGGCGTTCCTGCTGATTGATAAAATTCTTCAATCGAACAGCACTGATTTTTGGCCGCGGAAATATGACTCAAAACCGCTCGTGGTTTCACCTCTTTTGTCGCAATCCCGACCTCTTTCATGATAAG
>JALWQU010000108.1 GCA_026982915.1 Candidatus Altimarinota bacterium
GATAAGACCTGCTTGAAATTGTTTTACCGCACGTTGATTGATTCGTTCATAAAGTTTTTCACGCTCCAAGTAAAGCCCGATTTTAAGAAAAGGATACTTGGCAGGCTCTTTTTGTTTAGATTTTTCGAATTGTTTTTGATCTAAATTAATTCTCGAAAGGAGCGGGTCATTTACTTTATTTTCACTAACGGGTGTTTTTGTGAATTTGTAGTTTTCACTGATCGCGTCTAGCCACATCATCGTCCCACCGGAAAGAATGGGAATATGGCCTCGACTTTGTATGGCCTCAATTTTTTGGAAAGCGTATTGTTGGAATTCATAAACTGAGAAATGTTCCTCTGGGGTTTTGAGATCAATGCCCCAGTGTGGGACGCCCTCCATCTCTGTGGTGGTTATTTTGGCTGATGAAATATTGCATTCTTTGTAAATTTGTCGGGAATCAACCACGATGACTTCGCATTTTTTAGATAATTTATTGGCTATTTCCTGAGCCACTTCAATGGTGAAATCCGTTTTTCCGCTAGCGGTTGGTCCCAGTATTTCGATAACACCGTTGGGCTGATCCTTAATGAACTTCAGGATTTTGCTAATAATTGTAGATTTTTGAAAAAGCTTCATCTGTAGGGAACTTAGTTTTTCGCAACTCTACTGTAAAGGGTGTAAATATTCCAGTTTTTACTTATTTGGGTTCATTTTTCAGAATGTTTTTGTTTATCATTCAAGAGAGATCCTTTTGTCGGTATTTTATTGGAAACATGTAAAAATGAATTCATTTTTACATGTTTTTCGGCGTTAAGTCTTTTGTGGACTAGGTAAAAAGATGGTTAGTTTATCTATATTAGTCTGTGACTGACTTATCTCGAATTAATATGTAATTTTAGATTCAAAATTACATGTTTTGGGGTTTTGTAGGCAGTAGGGGAATTGTAGATTGTGAGTTTTTTGTTAAAAAAATATTGACAACATCTCAAGTATAATATACAATGTCAATAGTAGTTCTTTTCGGATTCGGTAGAAGTTATTGGGTCCAATTTTATTTAAATCAATTTTGAGGTATTAAAATCATGAATTTTTACACTATTTGTAGAAATAATAAAGAAACTTTTGAAAAAACAATTTTTATTCTTACAGGAGTAGGGCTAGTTTTTACATTTTTTCTTGCGGCATTAATATTAGAGGGAAATCTTATTTACCTCTTTTTAGGCGCAGCATTAGTTACAACGATTGGCTTTGGGTGGTTTGCCCAAAGCGTCGCCGAAAAGACGACCACTCTTAGGGCCTCTTTTGTGATCTTAATAATGGGTCTCGGGTTGCTCTACTACACGGACCCAAAACTTTTACTCGATCTTCTTTATCTCTTAAAAGTGTTCTAAGGATAGAACATCTTCTAAGAGTCACTGAGAACTCACCCCCACTAATTAAAAACTAGTGGGGATCTTTTTTTGGTAATTTTTTTATTGTTTCAATTCTATTTTTCAGGATTTCTTTTTGAATATTTTCGCAGACTAGACCATAATGCTTCGGATGAAAAAAAAAGTACTCGTTACCGGTGGCGCTGGATTTATTGGCTCTAATTTTTGCAATATTAATAAAGAAAAATTTGATATTATTGTTTTGGACAACCTCTTTTTGGGTGATGAAGACAACCTTGATCCATCGATCAAGTTTATCAAGGGCGATGCCTGTAAACGAGAAGATCTGGCAAAATGCGGTGATCAGTTTGATTATGTATTGCATTTAGCAGGGACGAGTTCGGCACCGATGTTTGGAGGAGAGGATTATGTATGGGGGTACAAAAATGCTATTGAGAGTTTTTTGGAGACAATAGAGTTTGCCCGAAAGTCTGGCGCAAAACGATTTTGTTACGCCTCGACTTCTTCTATTTATGGGAATCAAGAACTGCCCTTGTCAGAGGATAAAAAGGTTTTTCCGACCAACCATTATTCGGTCTCGAAACTATTTTATGAAAACGCTTGCGAGGCTTACACCCAAAATTATCCAGAACTGGAAACGGTTGGTTTTCGGTTTATGTCGGTTTACGGTCCAAACGAAGAAGCTAAAGGTCAATATGCAAACCTTATTTCTCAATTTATTTGGGATTTTAGTCGTGGTATGGCGCCAGTGATTTATGGCGATGGAGAGCAGACACGAGATTTTACGAATGTGGTAGATATTGTGCAGGGAATTACGCTGGCTATGGAGTATGAACAAAATTTAGGTTCAACGATTTTTAATATTGGACGAGGTGAGGGGACTTCGCTCAATGATATGATTCGGGTTATTCGAAAGTATCTAAAAACAGACATTGAACCGACTTACATTGAAAATCCGGTAAAAGAAAATTACATTGCGGCGCAGCACGCCGACATTAGTCGTATCAAATCTATCTTGGGTTACAAGCCAACGGTGGACTTGGAAACAGGTATTTCACAGCAGATTAACAATCTTCGTCCCGAAAAAATAAAAGAAACGAGTTCTGATAAAATTCGGTAATTTAAAACACTAAATAGGTATTGTAAATGTAAAAATATTGAGCTTTAGCTATTGCTCATTTAGACTTTCAGAAAAGTCCCAAAAGAGGACCATAAAATAAAAATAAAAAAGAGCAGAATAGCCTTTAATAAGGCTACTGGCTACTTAGTTTAGTTTTTATTTTTTTACCCTTATTTTATGAAAAATTTCCTACGGTTATCGGTGTTTGTCTTTACTTTTTTAACCACTACAAGCCTAGCGCACGAAGGGCCTACAAATGAATCGGGCTGTCATAGTGATGGCGCAAGTTATCACTGTCATCCTCGTTATGGGACGACTTCCCACCAGTATTACACCTGCCAAACAATGCCGGTTAGTAATTACGGATACTACGATAAACGAGATCCTCGTAACTACACTTATTCGTGTTTTAATACCGTTTCACAAAATAGGTATCCTTACACGCTTAACCCTCAAACCTATTATGGGACGCCTACTTATGATTATTATTCGAACTATTACGGAACGAGTAATTCTAATTTTTATGAAACACTCTACGCTCCCAAGTATGCTCGAAGAGTAAGTCTACCAAGCCAGGATCAAAACACCAAGTATTACCGAGTACCTATCCATAAGACTTCAAACGCTACTTTGCGGAACTATTTACAGTGGCCTTACAACTAAAAATTAAGACCATTGATATGATTAAAAGGCTTTTTTTAGAAAAAGCCTTTTTTTCTTTTATTTGAAAAAAGGTTTCAATTGGTTATTATTTGGGTGTTTTTAATGATTTCAAAAAAATGAATAACTACACTGATTTTTACGAGCAGGCACGGTTGACCCCACAGTATCAAACAAAAAATTTTGAGGTATCCCTTTGCCCCAAAGGCAACGATCTAAATTGGACCGCGATGGTGCGACTTCTTGAATCAGAAGGGTTTGTTGTGGCGGCCACAACCGCAAAATTTCCTACGGGGGTTTATTGTGCGGAAGGCTTAACGGAAAATGGAAAACTGAAAGGCTGGAAACTCGAAACAGAAATCCCCGAAAAAATAGTGGTAACCAATCTAGGTTGGCCTTTTTGTTCTCGAAAACCTGAAGCCCCTAAAATAAATGATGGGGGATTAAAGTTTGTACCACATCATGTGATGGCGGTTTTTGTCGGGCATGACAACGGTTGGGAACAGGTTTTATACCTACCTTCTGGTCAGATCACCACCTTTGTCGCCGATACCTCCGGTATTCAGTATGGACAAAGTGGTTTTGAGGGATGTATGACTATGCGTGATAAGGTAGGAAGTGTCTATACCTACCGTCTTGATCAGAACGCAAAACGGTTTAGCAAAACTGTTGATTCTCTAGATCTACCGTCTTTTTCGGCTACCGATCATGAGACCGCTATTCGTCAGGTAGTGGCCTACAATCAGGATTATGTTCCAAGCAATGAAGACGGAAAATTATATATTCGCCCCTCTGTACTGGGGCTCAATGGGGGACTCGGACTTATTGTACCGGAACATTATTTGGTAACCGTTGAAATTGCGGCTTTTGGGAATTATTTACCCGAATCTATTACCGTTGAAGCGCTCAAATCGATCCATCGTCCACCATCAGGATCGAATAAAATTGCCCCCAATTATGGGGCTAGTTTCAAGATTAAACACGGTGTGAAAGCTCGAGGCTACAATGATTATTTATCCTTTGATCATGAGGGTAATGTGGAAGAAGTTTCTACTTGTGCGGTGGCTTTTATTGACGAAGTGGGGAACTTTGTTTTCCCACCAGTACAGGATGAAATAGACCAAAAAGAACGACACATTCTTCCGTCCATTACCCGAAAATCAACCATTGAAGTACTGAAATCCTTGGGAAAAACTGTGGTCGTACGAGATGTTCCTTTCACAGAAATACCAAAAATGAAAGGCGTCTTCACGATGGGAAATGCGGTGGGTGTTCTCCATGTTTCCAAAATTTGCCTAAGGCGTGATGTTGAAGATGAAGGGACTGTTTTGGATTTTAATACGCCGGAGATTCGTGAAAAAATATTCAGCATTCGTGATAAAATATTCCAAGCACGAGTGGGGCAGTTACCCGGTTTTGAAAATTGGGCGGTAAAAGTCTAAGAACCTGATTAATATTTTAGGAAAGGTTTAACAAAAAAGATATTAAACAGATTCTCATGAATGCTTCTTTGGACTGGTTTGTGTATTTACTTGAATGCGCGGATGGAACTTTTTATACTGGGATCACCACGGACTTAGATCGTCGAGTAGCAGAGCACAACACCTCCAATAAAGGTGCCAAATACACACGAGGCCGAAGACCTGTTCGTTGTGTTTACAGTGTTACAGCGAAAAACCGATCGGAAGCCAGTAAGGCCGAAATAAAAATAAAAAAACTATCCCGTGATCAAAAATTGGCCCTGATAAAAAATAGCTAGCTCTTCTTCTTTTTTTCAACCGAAAAGGGGATAGCCCGTTCTACTTTTTCCGTTGGTTGATGCCAAAAAGATTCGGGAACAGCCTCAAGCGATTTATCTTTTGTTGTTGGCGGGTCTTTGGGAAGCTTCTTTACAGGTCTTTTTTTTAGGTTTATCGCCAAGAGCGTGATAAGTCCCCCCAATATCCCCAATAGCCAAGGGAAGAGCGGAATAAGATTTATTTTATCTGTATGGGAAACTAAACCATGACTCTCATTGTATCGTTTATCCCATAATAAGGGTATTGACTGGCTCATATTATCAATAGAATCCTCATCAAGAGACAGATCAATATTAGCCGCCATAAGACCTTTCTGACTCACAGCTTCAAGGCTCATGGCTGTTTTTATCGGTTTCGTAAACTTACCAACAAAGAAAACAGGTTTATCGCTTATGAAATCAAGAGCCTTAGGATAAACTTCCTGAATATTAGTTCCAAATGCAGGTTTTATATGAGCCAGTACTGGTGGCGTGAGATTTTTTATGGCGAACTGGTCAAAATTGGCTAAGACGGTCTCTTTTTCAGAAGAGACAAAGTGCGCATGATTGTTTATAGGTGCTCCTCCA
>JALWQU010000109.1 GCA_026982915.1 Candidatus Altimarinota bacterium
AGTAAAGACCGTAAGGGCGAAGTGAGATGCGTGAAAGGTTCTCGACCTCGTAACGAATGAAGTGAGTGAGAATGTAAGAGTTTCCGTACTGCGACTGCCATTTTTTATTCAAATCTTTCAACAAAATCAATAATAATTGTTTTAATATTTTGAAATACAGTTTTTCGTTCTGTTAGCTTTGTTTTCTTATTTTTTAGAGAAATTATATCAGCTCGACGAGGAAGTTTATCCGTATATAAATAATCAGAAATTATATTCTTGAATTGTTCTTGATCCAAGCCTTCTGAACTAGAACTATTCGCTAAAGCTTGTTGTTTTTCTTTATCCCAAAAAATATCAAATTCCTTAGAAATAGCTTCTTCATCTTTAATATGAGGTGAATTTTCTTCAATGAATTTTTGAATTAAGTCTTTCTTTTTTCTCCATTTAATATCGCTGTCCAGTTGTTTTAAAATTTGGGGGTACTGGGTCAAAACATTTTGTGCATTTATAGAAAATTTAAACCTATTTTTGAGATTAGCGAAAGCCTCAAAACACCCTCTTTTTGCCTCAAATATGTAAAATCAATTTCATTTTTACAGGTTTTATTGATTTAAGCCTTATCTTGAATAGCATAAAGCATGTAAAGTTCTTTTTAAGCCTTATTTAAAAGCTAAAATCAACTTTTATATGTAATTTTGACTTCATTTTTACATCTTTTAACCCCAAATCATTATGTACACCTACCGAGGAACCCTCACCAGATGGGTCGATGGCGATACCGCCATTATTGAAATCGATCTTGGTTTTTACACCAAACGAACCGAACGCATCCGACTCGCACGCATAAACACCCCCGAAACAAGAGATCACCGGCTGACCAAACGCCGAGAAGCCGTCCACGCCAAAATGGTCGCCAAGAAAATTTGCCCTCACGGGAGCACCGTCACGGTGAGAACCTTCAAATCCAAACGGGACATGTACGCGCGGTACATCGCAGAAGTCACCTTTCAGGGCGTCAATATTTCCGATTACCTGCTAGAACAAGGCGTAGCGAAGGCCATTTCTTTGTAAACAAAGCAACACGCGACGACACACAACTCTTGTCATTTTCCCCAAAACTAATACGCTTGCCCTGAATTTAACTTTTTTACCCCTATGGATTACACCTGCCCACCATCAAACGAAAAACTCGGATCTGAACGAGTGGCTTTTTTACAAACTTTTGCAAAAAATTGCCGACGAACGATTTTGAAAATGCTAAAAACTTCCCAGTCAGGCCATCCAGGAGGCTCGCTTTCGTGTCTTGATTTTTTGTCGACGCTTTACGCGTTTCGATTGGCGGACACGCAGGAAGACCTCATTGTTTCCAACGGGCATATTTCCCCGGGTGTTTATGCCGTACTCGCGGAAATGGGGGCGGTCAACAAAGACGAAGTCATCAAAACCTTCCGACAAAAAGGCTCCATTTTCGAAGGCCATGTTACCCGACATATTGCGGGGATTCCTTTTGGGACGGGGCCTTTGGGGGCAGGGGTTTCCGTTGCGGCTGGATTTGCCTACAGCGAAAAACTAAAAAAGTCAGACAAAAAAGTCTTCGCCTGTATTGGGGATGGGGAAGTGCAAGAAGGACAGGTTCACGAAATGGCACTTTTTGCCAGTAAGAAAAAATTGAATAATTTTACCGTTTTCTGTGACTACAATGCGGTTCAGCTCACACACAGTTTAGAGGAAACCATGCCGACGAATATTAAGGCTTTTTTTCAGGCACATGACTGGGAAGTTTTGGATATTAACGGACACGATGCCGAGTCGTTATGGAAAGCGATTAACCACCAAGGGGATCGTCCGATTCTGATCTTGGGAAACACGATCATGGGAAACGGCATTCCGATGATGCAGGCTGATGGGGAAAACCATATTCCTACTTGGCACGGAAAAGCCCCGAAGCCAGACGAAATTGAAGCACAACTAGCTTTGCCAGAGCTGACTTTGTCGGCCGAAGAAAAAACACAGCTAGACGATTTCCGCAAAGCTGTAAAATTCAACCCTCATAAAAGTGTGTTTACGCCGAATTTAACACGCGATGAAACCGTGAATACGGGCAAACCTGTTTTGTACGCTACCGGAACAAAAGAAGCCTGTCGTGGGGCTTACGGAAAAGCATTATTGGACTTAGCCAAACACAACAAAAATGTTTTGGCGGGAACAGCGGATGTCGGCGGATCGGTCATGACCAAATTTGTGGCGGCCGAATTGCCCGAACAACATATTGAGTTTGGGATTTGTGAGCAAAACATGGTGTCGGTAGCCGGCGGACTTTCGGTCAACAATT
This sequence comes from Candidatus Altimarinota bacterium, assembly GCA_026982915.1. Classification (GTDB taxonomy): domain Bacteria; phylum Patescibacteriota; class Gracilibacteria; order UBA4473; family UBA4473; genus JALWQU01. Next base: position 2,315 of record JALWQU010000109.1, read on the forward strand.
TCATTCCATTTGTTTCGACTTTTGGGGCGTTCATGAGTAGCCGAGCCAAAGACCAAGCACGACTAAACGATGTCAATCAGGTAAATGTAAAAATGGTTTCGACGCACTGCGGACTTTCGGTGGGAGAAGACGGTCCAACACATCAAGCGATTGATGACATGGGGTCTTTTATGGGGATGTTTAACACGCATGTGATTGAACCGGCTGATGCGAACCAGTGTGATCGAATTATTCGGTACGCGGCGAGTCATTATGGTAATTTTTACATTCGAATGGGGCGACACGCGTTACCCGTACTAGAAAAACCGGATGGATCAGCGCTTTACGATGAAAATTATGAATATGTTTACGGGGAAACAACGGTGCTAAAAGCCGGTACGGCTGTAACCTTAGTCGCCAGTGGTCCCATGATCGCCGAAGCCATGAAGGCGGTAGAATCTATCGGTATTGAAGCGGAAATCGTGATTGCTTCCAGTCCGAAACAGTTTGATGAAAATTTGAAAAATTCGCTGGCAAAAACCAAAAAAGTCATCGTGATCGAAGACCATAATGGATTGTCGGGGTTCGCTTCGCAAGTGGTGCTCTTTGCCGCGGAAAATAATATTTCTTTGGCAAAATTCATCGACATTTCCCCCAAAGCCTACCAATTGTCGGGAACGCCGATGGAGCTTTACCAGTCGGCTAATATTGGCGAAGACGCGATTGCAGAAGCGTTGAAGACGATTTAAACTCCCTACGCAATCTCACCACCACCAAGGCAAATCTTGCCGTCTAGTGAATAAAACACAATAGCCTGTCCCGGAGTAATGGCGCGTTGTGGTTGGGTAAAATTAACGGTGAAAGTATCCGTTTCTCCCTCTTGTGTTACGGTACAGGTTTGGTTTTCCTGACGGTACCGAACCTTGGCGAGAAGTGACACAGGGTTTTGTTCCGTCGTGGGTGGTTGTCCCGAAACCCAGTCGCTTTTAGAAAAAGTCAGCGTTCGTGAAAAAAGTTTAGGATTTTGATCGTCCTGACAGGCAATAATCTGGTTCTTCTCCGTATCCTTGGTCAAGACAAACCAAGGCGCTTCTGGGTAGCCCCGAACGCCCCCGACATTTAAATTTCGGCGTTGTCCGAGCGTGTAAAAAGAAAGCCCAATATGTTGCCCAATAACATCGCCTTTTTCGGTAACAATATCCCCGGGCGCTTGGTGGAGGTATTTTTTCAGAAAAGCCATGTAATCCCGTTCCCCAACAAAACAAATACCGGTTGAGTCTTTTTTTTGAGCGTTTTCAAATCCGGCTTGTTGGGCCATTTTTCTGATATCCGATTTGGGGTAATCTGCCAGCGGAAAAAGGGTTTTCGCCAGTTGATGCTGTTGTAATGTGTAGAGAAAATAGGTCTGATCCTTATTCGCGTCAAACGGGGTTTGAAGCTCAAATTTTTCCGTAGCCTCGTTCCAGACATTCCGCGCATAGTGACCTGTCGCGACAAAATCCGCTTCTAGTTTTTCCGCGTAATGCAGGAACTGCTTGAACTTAATAAACTTATTACACAAAATATCAGGATTAGGCGTCCTAAAAAGTCGGTGTTGTTCCAGAAAATAAGCAAAAACATCGTCCCAATATTCCTTTGCAAAATTAACCGTGTAAAACGGAATCTTTAGTTTGGCGGCAACATTTCGGGCATCAATCGCGTCAATTGCCGCAGGACAGTGTGGATCATCGGCGTCATCCCAGTTCTTCATAAAAATACCAATCACCTCATGCCCCTGATCGACTAATATTTTAGCCGTTACCGCCGAATCAACGCCCCCCGAAAGCCCCACCACGATGCGTTTTTTCATGAAACAAAAAACATCGCTATGGATGAAAGAATAAAAATAAAGAGAAAGATGGTGGCGAATATTCGAATACCGAGTTTTTTATTGAATTTCATAGGTGGTTTTTAAGTAGTTTTTTAAAGATTTTGAAGTATGCCCTTAGGCGGCTCCCGATACTTTGGCAGGCGTAATAACCGTCTCACCAAAGATCCATCCAGGTTCAAGACAACTGACAACAGTTCCGGCTTCGCCCTCAGCTTGCATGAGAACTTCGTGGAAATCCGTATTGAGCGCTTCTCCCTCACGAGGCTCGATTTTTGTAAGCCCTTGTTTTTCCAGCGATTCAAAAAACTTTTTGACCACTTTTTGGGCATCTTCGTCCGTAGAATGCTGGATCCCTATTTGAAGCTCGAGGAATCTGGGTAAAAACGGCTTGAGAAAATTAACCACCGCAAAACGGCCCCAATCCGCTTTTTCCGCTGTTTGTCGTCGTTGAAAGTTCTGAAGATCTGCCAACGCTCGTAGTCTGGCTTCTTCGGCTTCTTTTAATTTTTCTTGTGTGGCCAATAGTTCGGCCTCAAGGGCTTCCATTTTGGCGGTCAATGGGTCGGTTTTTGGTAAATTCTTGGTGGCTTTTTTCTTTTTTGTCATCTTCTTCTTTGTTATTTTCAAGAGAATATTAAAGGTTGAAAAGAATATAAAAATCTTTGAAAAAAATTCAAGAAAACAGTAGCTTCTTGGTGGAAAAAATAAACGCCCCTCCCACTCATGGCCACTAAACGCGTAAGAAATCATGTCAATCCGCTTTCTATTCTCAAAGAGCACACCTTTGAGGGGTTTGGGAATAATAATCCTATTTTTATTGATGTAGGGGCTTACAAGGGGGAATTCATAGAAGCTTTAGCCGAAAAGTTTCCAGATCACAATTTCATCTGTTTTGAGATCCGTACCCCGATCGCGAAAAATTTGGTCAAAAAGTTTCAGGACAAGGACAATATTGTGGTATTTGATGGTGATGCTGGGCGTAATTTCCAGAAAATCCTCGAACCGTGTCTTCAGAAAGGCCATAAAATCGAAAAAATATTCATCAATTTCCCCGACCCGTGGCTCAAGGATCGACACAAAAAAAGACGCTTTATTAATAAAGATTTCTTAGCCTCAATCACGCCATGGCTACCGAAGTCCGTCGAATTTGTGTTTCAAACCGACCAAGAATCACTTTTTACCGAAACGCTAGAAATTCTGAAAGAATCGCCCTACACCAATATTACTTTTTTCGACACTTCGGCTTATGGGATTCCGACCGATTGGGAATCGGCCAAACTAAAAAACGGTGACAAAATTTATCGAATGATATTTACGGCC
>JALWQU010000110.1 GCA_026982915.1 Candidatus Altimarinota bacterium
ACCGATAAATCGCTTATTGACTTTGTCAAAGAAACCCTCAATCACGATGATTTTCGGTTTTTTGTAGCGGATAATTTTGAGCTCGAGTTCTTGGAAAACGAAGACGATACCGAATTCAAAAAAACAGCCCCTACAAAAGTGCTTCACACGCAGGACTTTTGTTTTGTAGAAAGCGCGGACCAATGGATCGCGGGCATCCTCGACGCTCGCGGAAAAATAAAGGGCTGGAAAACCTTTGATGATCTTAAAACGGCTTTAGAGGCTGTTTTGTAAGCTATTTAGTTACGCCTATTGTGCCGCATTAAATACTTTTTCTCTTGTTTGAGTTTCTCCTGCTTTAAGAGCTTCAAAAGCCTGTCTTTCTGCAGGAGATAGATCCTCTACTCCTACATCGGTAACCTCCATCCCCTTCTCCAGTACTACTTCATCACTATTACCATCTCCTTCGGGTTCTGTTGTAAGTTTTGCCATGTTATTTAAAATTAAAAATTATACTCCATTATAGCGTATGTCACCAACACCGTCAAGCCATATTCCTTCATACCCGGTAATTTCATTGACCGAATTGTTAAAATCAACTAGATTTTAGGTCGTTGTGGGCTTCATTTCGCTCGCAAAAATAAACCCTTAAAACTCTCGAAAATATGCATGATTTTTTGTCACGTCTCGGTCAGAATGTAGCTATACTTGGTACACAGTGGGGGGATGAGGGTAAAGGTAAACTTGTTGACGCTATGTCAGAACACTTCGATCTTATCTGCCGTTCTACCGGTGGAGCCAATGCGGGACACACGATTGTTACGAATGGGAAAAAATATGTTTTCCATCTACTGCCTTCTGGATTATTGCATTCAAATACTATCGGTGTCGTTGGTAACGGCTGTGTGGTCGATTTAGTGGATTTAGTCGAAGAAATAGATTCACTCGAAAGTCTGGGATTACAGGTTTTTGATCGGGTAAAAATATCCCTTAGAGCGCATCTTCTTTTCCAATACCACAAGGCCGTAGACGCTGAAATTGAGAACCGAAAAGGCGCCGCTAAAATCGGAACAACCCATCGTGGAATTGGACCGGCTTATGAAGATAAAATTGCCCGAATCGGGATTCGCGCCGAAGACCTCCTCGATATCGATCTATTAAAAGAAAAAATAGCCACTAATTGTAAATTTCACGCACAAAACTTGGGGGTTATTTGTGACGAGGTGGCTGAATTTGAACGATTAATGTCGGTTCGTGAAAAAATAAAACCACTCCTCACTGATACTTCAAAGTATCTCCGAGACGCTATTGGCGACGGAAAGAAAATCCTTTTTGAAGGCGCACAAGCCCATCACCTGGATATCGATCATGGTACTTATCCTTTTGTCACTAGTTCCAATGTCTCGGTTGGTGGTATTTTTACCGGATTAGGGGTTTCACCAAAATCACTACATCATATCATCGGGATTGCCAAAGCCTATACAACACGAGTTGGTATGGGACCTTTCCCGACCGAACTAACCGATGAATTTGGCAATCAATTGCGAGAAAATGGAGGGGAATATGGTGCTACTACTGGAAGACCTCGACGCTGTGGATGGTTTGATGCGGTTGTGGTAAAAAACACCGTTGATATTAATGGGGTTGATTCGATTAATTTAACTAAATTGGATGTCCTTTCGGGGGTTAAAACCTTAAAAATCGCCACACAGTATTTCCTCGATGGACAAGAAATATTCAATATCCCCACTACCAAAAAGCACAGTAAAAATCTAGAGATAAAGTACCTCGAAATGCCTGGATGGACAGCATCACTTTCAGGTATTAAGCAGTTTGAAGATCTGCCAAAAGAAGCTCAACAGTATGTACTAAAAATAGAATCACTTATTGGGTGCAAGGTTTCTTCCATTGGTGTTGGTATGGACCGAACAGACTTAATTTTTCGGTAAAAAATGATACAAAAAATATTAGATACCTGGAATAACTTAAAAAAGATTATTCAAGAAAAAAAGAAAAGATTGTTCTTTAAAAATGGTGAAGTTTGGTGGGCGTATCTTGGCAAAAATATAGGAAGCGAACAGGATGGAAAAAATACTACTTTTACTCGACCAATTGTTATTATTAAAAAGTTCAACAATCATTTATTTTGGGCCATTCCGCTAACAACCCAAGTAAAAAATAATAAATACCACTGTAAAATATCATTTGGAACCCCAGAAAAAGAAAGCTATGCTATGATTTCACAATTACGACTAATGGATGGGAAAAGGCTAAAGAATAAACTTGGACGGATTAACTCATTCCATGCTAAAAATTTAAAAGAAAAAATCACCAATCTTTTAAATGAGCGGTGATTTTAGATTCTTTTTAGACCCCAGTGAACTGGGGGGGGGCCCATAAAACGGGCATTTGTAGCTTAAGTATAAGTAAGAAAAAGTTAAAGTCAAAACTAAAATATGGATAAAAACCAAGTCTGGGCCCAAACACTGCAAAAAATTTCCACGAAAATTTCCATGATGGAATTTCATACCTGGTTTAAAAAAGTACACCTAAAACAAATATCCGGTGGGGCTATTTTACTGGGATGCCCTACTGAAATGAATAAAAACTGGATGGAGAATAAATATCAAAGTATGATTTTGATCAATGTGAAGAAAGTACTTCCTGAAATTGAAAATGTTTTTTTTGAAGTAGATCTGGCGCTTGCTTCAACCCCAGAGCAAAATCCTGAAGTTTTTGTCAAAAAACAAGCCCCAAGAAAGCTCCCCAATCGCCCCGAAACAAGAAGTGCTACAGGGGTTGAGTCACGAATCATTCAACCGCAATTCACCCTCCAGAATTTTATTATCGGGGAAGAGACAAAGTTTGCTCATGCGGTCTGTACGGCTATCGCGGAAACAGCCGTAAATGAAGTAAAAAAATACAATCCTCTCTATATTCATGGTGGTGTTGGTCTCGGGAAAACCCATCTATTACAGGGAACAGCCAATGAGCTTTTGAGAAGAAACCCAAATGCCGTTATTATTTATACAACCGCTGAACGATTTACCAATGATATCGTCAAGGGGATTGCTACTCGAAAAATGGATGCCGTTCGTAAAAAATATCGAAAAGCCGATGTTTTACTCATTGATGATGTACAGTTCTTAGGGGGTAAGAACCAAACACAGATTGAATTATTCAATACCTTTAATGATCTGCGTGATATGCAAAAACAGATGATTTTCTCGGCTGATCGCCCCCCTTCACAGCTTGAGAATATTGTTGATCGTCTCACCTCTCGGCTCGGTTGGGGGTTGATTGTTGATGTACGAATGCCCGGATTTGAAACGAAAAAAGCTATTATTCAAGAAAAAGCTCGAGAAATGGGAATTATCTTACCACCCGAACTTGAAGATTTTATCGCCACTAATATTCGACGAAACCTACGAGAACTAGAAAATGTTCTCAATAAAATCTCCATAGAGCTTGAAATATCCGGTAAATCCCCTACCGAACAATCCGTGGCAAAAATCTTTCGGTCACTCAACCCTGATGATGATTTATTGGCCGGGAATAAAGGAAAGCAAGGTTTAGCCAAGGGTCCAGATGATATTATTACCTTTATTTCTGATTATTTTCACCTACCCGCTACCGATCTAATCGGCACTAGCCGTAAAAAAGAAATCGTACAAGCTCGACAAATTGCCTGGATTCTCTGTAAAGAAATTCTAAAAATGAGCTATGAAGCGATTGGAAAAGCTTTTGGGGGGAAGAATCACACGACGATTATGCACGGTATCAAAAAAATCCAAAAACTTCGACGAACCGATTCGACGATTGCACGACATATTCACGCGCTTAAAAAAGATTTGGGCGTTCGGTAATTATTTAAGGAAAGTCTGATAAATTAATAAGGCGCGTTTAAAAGAAACCCAGAAATAATGAGTCATTTACCCACCAGTATTACTAAAGCAATTGAGTCCCTTTCCGACCTCCCCGGCATTGGTCATCGATCGGCTGAACGACTTATTTTCTCACTTCTCAAAAACAAAACGGATCTTGATCAAAAAATAGCTAAAAATATTGGTTTATTAAAGCCCAGTATTACGGAATGTGATACTTGTTTTCATTATTGTGATCGATCTGAGACCGATAAGAACTATTGTCCGATCTGCAAAGATTCACAAAGAGACACGACCACTATTTGTATTGTTGAAACGCCTCTCGATCTAATCGCGATGGAAAGAACGCATGAGTTTCAAGGCGTTTACCATGTTTTACACGGCGTTATTTCCCCATTAAACAAAGTATTACCCGACGATATTCAAATCCAACCGTTTTGCCAAAGAATCAAGGAAACGAAAAATATACGAGAAATTGTTTTTGCGCTAGCCAGTAATATTGAATCGGAAGCCACCAGTCACTTTATCGTGGAAAAAATAAAACCATTTTTTAAAGGGAAAATAACAAAGCTAGCAAGAGGTATTCCCTCTGGAGGCGACCTTGATTATCTGGATGCAGGGACTATTGGCCGAGCTATTTTGGAACGACGAGATTTTTAAGAGAAAAAATTTGACCACGATCTAAAATATCATAAAATACGTCTCGTACCAATTCTGAATGGTGCTTTGAATTTCGTTTTCGTCGCCATCGTCTAGTGGTTAGGACGCTGGATTTTCATTCCAGTAACGGGAGTTCGATTCTCCCTGGCGATACCAAAAAAATAAACTCCTAGTCTATCTTGGAGTTTTTTAGATTAAATAACAAGAAATACAAATAACATCAACCTCAATAACCTAGCGAAAACCACTTCCTTATGGTATCATTAACGGATACATACAAATAAAAAATGGAAGAAACTACCAATAATATCCCAAAAACAACCACTACCAGTAGTAAAAATACTAATAATGGGCTACCAAACAAAGTAGAACCCACGAAAAACCCCCCTCCAGAAACTACCCAAAAGACCTCAAAAAAAGTGTCTTTTATAACCAAGATGAAAGCTAAATGGGCGGATCATGTTGCTAAAAATAAAGAACGAGCCCTAAAAAAGAAATTGACCACAGTAAAAGTACCCGAGAAAAAATTATCACGAGAAGAAATCGATAGCTTATTTCTTAATTTTGATCCCAAAAAAGATAAATCAAAACTCACTAAGTCAGTAAGACGACAAATTATACAGGCTGAAAAAGATTACAATACGGGTATTATAACGATTAAAGACCTTATCTCGCCTACTTCAATGGAGGTGAGCCATAAACAACTTGTCATTAATAATAAGTTTGTAAAAAGCTTTTATGTTTTTAATTACCCTCGATATTTAGAAAGTAACTGGCTAAATCAGATTATTAACTATGATGCAACATTAGATTTTTCTATTTTTGTTTACCCAACTGACTCGTCTCGAATGATGAAGATCCTCCGGAAGAAAGTAACCGAAATGCTTTCGACGAAGCATATGAATGAAAGAAGAGGGAAACTTAACGACACCGCACTTGATACAGCCCTAGAAG
>JALWQU010000111.1 GCA_026982915.1 Candidatus Altimarinota bacterium
GTCTACGGGACGGAGTCAAAAATGGCTATAAAAATGAATGTGAAGCCCTACGACACGGGGCGACTATTGTGAGTAAAGGTTTTTGTAAAGTCGATCGATCCGTTATCAATAATTGCGAATCAGTCCTCACGCCTATCGGCAACTGCCAAAAAAAGTTTTCAGGTTTTATTTTTGATAAAAACGCCAATACCTGTACAAAAAAATGGGTAACGGGATGTGAAGCCGAAATCCCTTTTGATTCCCTTAAAGACTGTAATACTACTTGTAAAAAATAGGTCTAAAAAATATGCACGAAAAAATCATCATTCTCGACTTTGGAGGTCAATACGCGCACCTCATCGCGAGTCGAATCCGCCGAGAAAATGTTTTGGCAGAAATTTATAATCCAGATGAGGTAGAGGTCGAGTTCTTGCAAGACCCAAGTATCAAAGGAATTATCCTTTCTGGGGGACCGCAAAGTGTGTATGACGAAGGAAGTGCTTCTTGTGATCCCGCTATTTTTACGCTTGGAAAACCCGTTCTCGGGATTTGTTACGGACATCAGTTTCTGAACCAATCTTTAGGCGGAACGGTTATTCCCGGTAAAAAAACAGGGAAAGAATTTGGACGATCAACACTTATTCACGATGAAACCTGCCCACTATTTGCGGATATCCCCAAAGAATCAACTTTTTGGATGAGTCATGGTGATGAAGTTTCCATTCTCGGGACGGGATTTCAGGTCTGCGGAAAAACAGACGCCTGTGATAATGCCGCCGTTTGGCATCCACAAAAAAAACTTTTTGGGATTCAGTTTCATCCCGAAGTAACCCATTCCACCTTTGGGCATCAACTTTTGAAAAACTTCATCGCTATTTGTGAAGTATCTGGCGACTGGACTATTGAAAAATTCTACGAAGAACACGCCCAGAAGCTCAAACAACAAGTCGGGGACAAGCAAGTGATTCTTTTTGTTTCTGGTGGGGTTGATTCGACTGTGGCGTTTGCATTGCTCTCGAAAGTCCTCGGCAAGGGCCGTGTTCGTGGTTTATTTGTGGATAACGCGTTACTGAGGCAGGACGAAGTCGCCTGGGTAAAAAAATCAATTGAGGCCATCGGTGCCGACCTTACGGTTATGCCGGCGGCTGATTTGTTTCTCCAGAATTTAAAAGAAAAATATGAGCCAGAAATAAAAAGAGAGGTTATTGGCAATACCTTTCTGGAAGTACAACGTGCCTTTTTTGCCGAAAATAAATGCGATGAAAACACGCTTTTAGCCCAAGGGACTATTTATCCCGACACGATTGAGACGGGAGCGACCAAAAATTCCGTAAAAATAAAAACGCATCATAACCGTGTCCCTGAAATCCAAAAAATGATTGATGAGGGCTTAGTCATAGAACCATTGGCCGATCTCTACAAAGACGAAGTTCGAGCCCTTGGTGAACTCTTGGGACTTCCAAATGAGCTTGTATGGCGACATCCATTCCCTGGACCAGGACTTGGCGTTCGTATTTTATGCCATAGTGAGGCAAAAAACAATATCCCACTCGAAACTACCCAAATTGCCAATAAGTCCGTTAAAATTTTACCGTTGAAATCCGTGGGCGTTCAGGGGGATTTTCGAACCTATCGACATCCCGCTATTATTGAAAATGAAGATTTTGATATTCCTCGGCTCGAAAAAACAGCAACCCAAATCATCAATCAAAACGATCAGATCAATAGATGTCTGTATTTACTGGGGAAAAAAGGCGATGAAGCGTTAAAATTAGCGAATATATCAAAGGTGTACTTAACCGCGGACCGGATAAAAAGACTCCAACGAGCTGACCACATTGTGACGACAGAATTAATAGCTATGGGGCTTTATGCAAAGGTATGGCAATTCCCGGTTGTACTCGTTCCGATTAGTTTTGGGGCAGGAGGCAAAGAATCAATTATTCTTCGTCCGATCAACTCTGTGGATGCCATGAGTGCGAGCGTTGGTAATCTACCGCTTGATTTTTTTGAAACCGTTACGGAAAAGATCCTCAAAGATCCCGATATTTCCGCTATATTCCTGGATATCACGAGTAAACCCCCCGGAACTATCGAGTGGGAATAATTAAGGAAAGTCTGATAAATTAATAAAAAATGTCCGCCAAAAAAGCTTTATTTTTCGATAATGACGGGATTCTTGTCGATACAGAACCGCTTTATTTTGAGAGTAATAAAACCGTACTAAAACCACTCGGTATTGATTTAACACCGGCCTACTTCATTGAGTATTCACTAACCAAAGGGACAGGATTTGCTGATTTAATTCCCGAAAAAATACGCCGTAATATGGATTTTAAACGCTTGAGAGAGGAACGAAATAAAATCTATCTGTCCCTTCTGAAAGAGCGATTAATTATTATGCCTCAAGCCCAAAAATGCCTTGAGGCTCTATCAAAAAAATTCACACTCGGTATTGTTACGAGTTCTCGAAGAGCGATGTTTCAGGCTATTCACGCTCAAACAGGCTTTTTGGACTATGTTGATTTTGTTATTGATCGAGAATCCGTGACACACGCAAAACCTCATCCAGAACCCTATCAAAAAGCACTTACCCTTGCAAAAGTGAGGCCCTCAGAAGCCTTAATTGTTGAAGACTCCGAAAGAGGCCTCGCCTCCGCATACGCCGCCAGCATTGACTGCTGGGTTGTGCCGACCGAGTTAACCCAAAAACAAGATTTTTCTAAAGCAGAGAAAGTATTTACTGATCTCGAATCCGTTACCCATGAACTGTTAAATTAGTATGAAACTAAAATTATGCGGTATTCGAAATAAAGCCATGGTTACCTTTTGTCAGGACCAAAAGGTGGATTTTGTGGGTTTTAACTTTATTTCAACCTCAAAAAGGCGGATATCCCCTAACTTTATCCATCAAATCCCGAAAAACTTTTATCCGCAAAAAGTAGCACTTTTCCGGGATCAGTCACTATCTGAAATTGAAGCGATTATCAAGCAATTTCCCGTAGAAATAATTCAACTACACGGACAAGAATCACCTGATTTTTGCCAAAGCGTAAAAACTATCTTTAGTAATCAGATAAAGGTATTTAAGGCTTTTTGCCTTACTAGTGCATTTGACATAAACCATCTAAAAAATTACCAAGGGAAAACGGACTTATGGTTATTTGATGGTGCTATTCCTGGTCAAGGAAAAGCCATAAATGAAGATTCTGCAAAAGTATTGCAACAAGTAATAGCCTTTAGTGAAAAACAAAATATCCCCTACGCCATAGCGGGCGGTATAAATATTCATAATATACAGGCATTCAAATCGCGATACGCACAGGCAGCTTTTTTGGATCTAGCCAGCGGTATAGAAAAGGACGGTAAGTTTGATCGACTTACCGCCCAGAGACTTGTAAAAATAGTTCATCAGCAATAAAACTACTTTTTCCAGATTCGTCGTTTAACCAGCCACAAGATAATAAGTACGGGCAACCAAAGAGGCGTAAAGACAAAGAGCGTTACCAGTTTATCAAAAATCTTTTGTGCCTGCTTAATCAGATCATTAACCGAAGTTTTCCATGATTTTTCAGGATTCCATTCTGGATTAGTTATATCTCCAATCTCAATCTTTGGATTGATTCTCAACGTTAGCGTTGAAAAAATCACTTGTTCATCCCGTCCTTTTTGTGTTCGTGTTAGCTGTTCAATCTGTTGTTGAACAGTAGAGAGTTCTCGATCTACCTGTAAGACATCACTTAGATTCTCTGTTTTGAATTCGAGCATTTTTCGAAGTCGTGTTCGTCGTGTCTCAAGGTTTTTAATCTGAGCTTCTGTATCGGTGTACTGAGCCGTAATATCATTGCTCGAAAAACTTTCTGATTTTTTGTCCCCCAAGGTTGTTAGATTTGTAAGCGCTATATCCAGCTTTTCAGCCGGCACCCGAGCCGTCAGATTATAAGCCAGTGTTCCTGTACGAACTTCATAAGAATTCATATTCGTTACAAAGCCTCCAAGCGCTTTTATTTCTTCTTCTGCCAGTGATTTAGCCACTTCTGAATCTGCCACTTCAATGCTTAGCTGCGCATTTTTGACAATTTTCCGTGAAGTTGCTTCTGGCGCTAGTCCTTGTTCCGCAAAAACAGGCGGAACGGGTTTAAAACTAGGCATTCGCTTGGACATCATTCTAGGCGAACTCGATTGTACGGATTCAGTCATAACCATATCCTTATCAAAAACAGAGGCTACTCCCCCCGCTTCCTTACGGTATACCCCCTCATAAGGGCTTGAAATCTCCATCCCCTCGTCACTAAAAATATAAAACCCCAATCCCGTAACGACGAGAATTGAAAGAATATTGTTCCCCAGAAACGATAACATTCGAAAAGCGGTTTTTTTTATTTTCATTTTATTTAAATTAATTTTCATTTTATTTAAATTATTTTTCCTTAAGCCTAATACTCAAGACGCTGTCTGTCAAACATCCTTGCCTGTTTCGGCTGGCAATTCCAGTGCCTCAATACTCGGAAGTGATCGCCCCGTAAGCCCTTGTAAATCCCCATAAAACCCAGAAGTATTCAACATAACGCGTTCCAGTTCTTTTTCCCGGCGGTTCCAGATCGTTTGCATAGCTCTTTTTTCTCGATCAAGATCCGTTTTCATATGCTCAAAGGCTCCAATGATATTTTCAATACGGTTTTTGAACTGCGGCGAAGACAAGTATTCAAAAAGCACCTGCATTTTTTCATCCTGCCCCTGTAATGAATTTTTGACCTTGCCAACCTCGAGGAGATGAAACCGTAAAAGCGATACTAACAGCAGTGACGAGCTATGCCCCACCACCCAAACACCATTTCGATAAGCATAATCATCAACACCTTCGGGCAGCGTTTTGGTCGCGAGAATAGCAATATCAGCCCCGAGTTCGGCCTGATCATCTTTTAGTTTTTGGACCCAGCCTTCTGTCCACATTTTAGTATTTTTCGATTCCCAGAGGATAATTCCTCTAGACTGGCCAAGGCTATTTTTTACCGTGTGAATCAGATCCGCTCCACGAATCCCCGTAGGAACATCTTCCACCGTATCTAGCGGAAACTGTGCCCGCAGGGTGTCACGTAAATCATCTTCTTGCACATCACCCTGTATTTGCATAGAACCTTGATCGGCTCTTCGTTGCGCTTCTTCTAGCGATTTTTTTAGCTGATCCATTTGTTTATCTTTTTCTTTGATCTTTAGGCGAAAAGCCTCATCAGCTTCTTTTTTGAGATTATTTTCAATGATTTTTCGTTCCGCTTCTATTTTACGTTGTAGTTCGAGCTCAAAGTGTTTTTCCTTTTCTTCTAGT
>JALWQU010000112.1 GCA_026982915.1 Candidatus Altimarinota bacterium
GGAAGCGAATTTCGGCACTTACTTTCATTGGCGAAGACCATCTAGAATTTTTCCAGCAGAACCTTCGGCAACTCGCCATTGAAAAAGCCGGTATTTTTACCCAAGAAACGGTTTATGCGGTATCGGCAGAAAAATATTTCAAATCACTCATGCAGGAAAAATCGCCGGTTCCGGTTGAATTTGTGAAAGGGATTACCGCAAAAATGAATAAAAAAATTGCTCGTAAAATTTCGGCTCATATTTTACAAACAAGTGATTTTACCATGCAAAAGGTGGCTTTACCCGCTCGGTGGGAAAAAATAGGGCGGGTGATTTTAGAGGGCGCTCACTCAAAACCTCGATTTGAATATATTCAGGCAAAGATAAAAAAATTACCAACCCCTCGTGTGGCGATTATCGGCATGGTTAAAAACCATGATCCCGCAGGATTATCGGTTTTGTTGGATTTATTTGAAGACATTTTTTGGGTGGATGAGATCACGGAAGATCGAGATTTTTGGAAAAAAGAGGTTCTGAAAAAAAAGTTTAACCATGGGCGGACGGATTCAGGTGATCCTATGAAGGCTTTAACCATAGCCAAGAAAGAATATCCGACCGCAAAAGTGGTTGTTTTGGGGAGTTTTTATCTTTGTGGCGTGGTTCGTGCCAAAATCTTTTAATGAAAGTTTAACGCAAACAAGGCTTTCGTGCCTTTGGTAGCGAGTGAATCCGTTGAATAGCCTTTTGATGAAATAGTTTACTTTTCTAGTGAATACGCAATTATTGAGGTGTTTTAATTTTTTAAAGACCCGTAATATCATGAAAATACTTGTTATTGAGGACAGTAAGCCGATTGCTAATATCTTGGAGTTGTATCTTACGGATGCCAAGTTTGAGGTTGATACGGTGGCTGATGGGCAAGAGGCTTTTGCTATGGCTAAAAAAACAACTTACGATCTTATTATTTTGGATCTCATGCTGCCAAGTATGTCGGGGTTCGAAATTATTGCGGGACTACGGACACTAGAGATAAAAACCCCCATTATGGTTACTTCTGCCCGAGATTCGGTGCAGGATAAGGTAAAAGCTTTGGATCTTGGAGCGGATGATTATCTCGTAAAGGGGTTTGATATGCAAGAGCTAGCCGCACGGGCCAAAACCCTTATACGTCGAAGTTGTGGCGAGGTTAATAATGTTTTTCGATGTCGAAATCTTTCGGTTGATATTACTGATATGCTTGTAAGAAGGGCGGGGAAAGTTATCAATCTCACGAAAACAGAGTTTAAAATACTAGAGCTATTGATCCGGAAGAAGAATAAAGTGGTACTTATTGAAGATCTACTTCGAACGGTTTGGCAGGATGAGCCGGAGGATATTCATTCGAACAAGGTTAACGTTCATTTGAAAATGCTTCGAGAAAAGGTTGATGAGCCTTTTGATCAAAAGCTTATTAAAACTATTCGTAGCTTCGGGTATATGATTACGGACTTAGATTAATCTTTTATTTGCCTTTATGTTGTCTTTTGACTAATCTGCCAATGAATTACTAATTTATTGGAAACTTTATGAAAAGACTTTTGACCGCTTTTGCTTTTTTGGCCCTTATGCTTCTGATCTGGTGGTTGTGGAATCGAGACCAAAATAAAACACCGGTTATTTCATCAGATATTATTGCTTCTGAGGGTATTGTGTCTGATACAAAGGCAACGCCTAAAAAACCAAAGCTTAAATTCAAACCACAAAAACGTCAGTTAAAAGTACCTATTACGCAAAAAAACATTGATGTAGAGGTTAAATCAGACAAAAATGGGGTGGTTATTACTTCTCTTGGAGGGAAAGAACTTCATAAGGTCGTTACCAAAAATCCTGTAGATCGACTTACGGTTAAAGGGTCGGCGATGACTTTCTTTGAAGTTGATCCCCAGACTGGACAGCTAACCTTTAAATCCATTAACCTAGAAGCCTTACTCGCGAGTGAGCTTAAGCAATAGGTCCTCCCCAAATATTAAGACCGACAATTCCCAAAATAATAACACTAAAAGCTATCCAACTAGACACGGATAGCTTTTCTTTATAAAGCGCCCAGGAGAGGAGGGCGGATATGACGATTCCCAGCGTACCGATGGCGGTAATAATACTGACAGGCCCTAGTTTTGAAGCGAGTACAAATCCACCCGTTCCGATGAGCGTTGGCGAGCAGACCAGCGCGATCATGCCAAACATTTTAGGCGATACTTTGGCAATAGGTTGACCGGTTATCATTTTTCGAGCGAGGAGTAAGCCAAAACTAAAGATCGCAATAGCTATCTCCCAAAAATAACCCGATACCAAAGGATTAAGTTCAATAGAAACCTTGGCAACAAGGACAAAAGTCAGAGCGATAACCAATGATCCCAACAAGCGATAAATCATACCGAGCATCCATTTGGATGGGTCTAGGTGGGGAAAGTGTGTTTTGTGAAGCGTGAAAAAGGCACCGCCCAGTATGATAATACTCATGAATAAAATCTGTATGATCGAAAGCGTCTGACCGAGTATGAACCAGGCGATAATAGCACTAAAGATAATATTCAAAGCGGTTCCTATGGCGGTATGGATGCCTAGTGGGAGAATCTGTAGTGATTGATTGGCGAGCCACTGTGCAAGAGCCCCCAGTAATCCAGCAGTTAGTATGGGGAACCAAAAGAACTGAATACCCACTATTTTTTCCAGCGGGGCAAAGTAAAGTAGTGGTAATAACGTGATGAAAAAAGATAAATTTCGATAAAACCCGGCCGAAAGGGCGTCCATTTTTCGAACATATTTAGCCATAAGGGTTCCCTGTATGACATAGGCAAAGATGGAGGCGATGGCGAATATCCAAAACATGTTTTGGAGCTTACTGGTTTAATGGTTAACTTCAATTTGATTTTTCACTAAAATCGATCATATTAAGCAGGATGAGTAATACATTTGGCACTTTTTTTAAAATCACGACTTTTGGGGAAAGTCATGGACCGGCATTAGGGGTTATTATTGACAATTGTCCGCCCAATATAGCCATTAGCGAAGAAGATATTCAGCAAGCCTTGGATCGTCGAAAGCCAGGGCAAAGCGCGATTACTACACCGAGGAAAGAGGCGGATAAGTGTGAGATTTTATCCGGATTATTTGAGGGAAAGACGACGGGAACCGCTATAGCCGTCATCGTGCGAAATGAAAATCAACGATCAGGCGATTATGATAATATAAAGGATATATTCAGGCCTTCTCATGCGGATTTTGGGTATTTCTCAAAGTACGGTATTCGTGATTATCGAGGCGGTGGTCGCAGTTCCGCACGAGAGACTATTGCGAGGGTTATTGGGGGGGCTATTGCTCAGAAAGTTTTGCAAAAAAAATATCCAGACTTTTCGATAACGGGGTTTACACGGTCAATCGGGGCGGATTATTTTGAGGCGGTTGATCTAGATTTTATTGAACAGAATCCATTGAGAATGGCAGATAAGGCGGCTTATGAAAAAGCGATCAAGAAAGTAGAGCAGATTCGCGATAAAGGTGATTCTATAGGTGGAACCGTGGAGATTCAGGCGACGGGTGTTCCTGTTGGATTGGGGATGCCTGTTTTTGGGAAATTGGAAGCCGCATTGGCACAAGCCATGATGTCGGTCCCAGCAGTGAAAGGGTTTGAAATAGGGGATGGTTTTGCACTAGCTGAGAAGCTCGGTTCGGAAGCCAATGATCCGTTTGTTAAAGATAAAAAAGGGCTAATTCATAGTCAGAGAAACGCTAATGGGGGCGTTTTAGGCGGTATTTCTACGGGTGACCCAATTTGTTTTCGTGTAGCTATTAAGCCGACTTCGTCTATTTCGCTGCCACAGCAATCGGTAAATAAAAGGGGTGAGGTTGTCGATTTAGTGGTAAAGGGGCGGCACGATCCGATTCTTTTACCGCGGGCGGTTCCTATTTTAGAAGGTATGACAGCCCTTGTTTTATTGGATCATATGATGATGGATCAGGGACAGAATCACTGTTTTTAGAAATAACTATTACAAACTTATTTTTTTGATAGTGAAAAAAATAGGATAATTCCCAAAATTATGTGCTAAAAAATATTAATATTCGATTGGTTTCTCCCCTGGCAGGGGAGATTAAGAGGGGTATGTTTAGTTCCGATGAGTAAGACCATAAATCGTAAAACAGAAAAAGAAAAACGAAGGAATTTAAGAAATAATATGCCAAAGCCAGAGCAGGTTTTATGGTACTATTTAAGGAAAAAACAATTAAATGGCATTAAGTTTCGAAGACAAGTTTCTATTGGGAAATACATTGTTGATTTTTATTCATTTGAAAAAAAGCTCATAATTGAGATCGATGGAGATAGTCATTTTAGAAATGAAGAAGCCATTAAATATGACCAAAAAAGAACTCAATATTTGGAAGGGTTGGGATTAACGATTATCCGTTTTTACAACCATGAAATAATGGATAATCGAGAGGCCTGTGTAAGTCATATCCTTGCCTTTTTAGAAAAGGAATAATTTCCGATACCCCTCCTAGCCTCCCCTGCCAGGGGAGGAATCGTCCTTGTTTTTTAGGGGATCATTTCAAAAGAATAATCTATAATTTAAAATCTATGAGGCCTATTTTACCTCCAGCACAGGTTTTTGGGAATTACCCAAAAAATATTGACATATTTATCTTTATTACGCTATCATCCAAGACAAGATGCAAAAAAGTACAACAATTATGCAAACGATGATGATCCCTGTACGGGGATGGTCATGGTGAGTATTGGTTATAACTTTTAATAAAAAATACTTTCCCTGATCATTCTTGATCAGGGATTTTTTTTAAGGCTTATTTTAAATAACCATCTTATGAACTTATTAGAAAAGTCATTTCAGGAAGAGGAGTCGGTGTCACTGCAACTCGTGCCTCAACGAGAAACACCAACTGTTGACAAGCCTCGTCTGAGGGCTATTTACGATGAATTCAGCCAAATAATTGGCTATGTTATTCAGCCCCCTAAAACAAAAGAACAAGCCGAAAATGTGAGGCAACTTTTTTATGAGCCGTCTGCTTGTGGGAATGAAGTACTTTGGGGGAAAGGGACAGCCAGGAGGCCGTAATAAAACTCTCGTGTTTTTGACGGTAGCCTGTACAACGCCCGTGACTTTATTTTTTTGTATTATTCGGCTATACTAGATCGACATTTGAAAAAAATAAAAAATGGAAAAACATAAAAAGGTAAAAAAGTTTTGGTATCTAGTCGGGATTTTATTGATCGTAGGGGGTTTATT
>JALWQU010000113.1 GCA_026982915.1 Candidatus Altimarinota bacterium
GTTAAAAAAAGCCCGAGAAGTTGCCAAAGAACGGCTGAATGAGCAGCAAATAAAGGCCAAATCACAATATCAAGCCGATATAGAAGTCGCTAAAAAAGAAGTAGCCAATTTGGAAAAAGAAGCGGAAAAGAAACAATCAAAAGTTTTGGACGCCGCGGAAAACTTCTTCATCAGCGATTGTTGTGCGGCGTAAGGTTAGTGACTAAAAACTCTTTAATAAAATGGCAAAAGTTAAACTTCAAAAAATACGAATCACGGGGATGAAAAAGCACTATAAGATCCTTATGCAGGAGCTTCATCGACAAGGGGTCCTTGAAGTGGTAGAGTCCGAAGCTTTTTTGTCACAATCCAATAAAAAAGTAGAATCCCATTTTGGGGACTTTGATCTTGCAAGAATAACCTTTGCGCTTGATTTTTTGGCACCTTACGAGGCTAAAAAATCAAAACTAGCAAGTATGCTTTCGGGCGGAAAATTGATCCTGACAGAAACTGAAGCCAAAGAACGGCTAGAGGCCTTTTCCCCAGAATCAGAATCTGTTATTGAGGCTTGTGAAAAGCTAGAGGAAAAACGCGTTCGAGCTCAAAATGAGCTGGCTAAAATACCCGAAAAAGAAGCCCTTCTTCGACATCTGTCCTCACTCGGAACAACGATAAGATCTGACTACACAACCGCCAGAACCAAAACATGGGTGGGGAAAGTAACGGTTACAGAAGAGGAGGCTTTTGCGGCGGCTATCGCTACAGAATCAAACCTTGTTGATATTCAAATTCTAGACCGTGATAAAAAAAGCGCTTACTTTCGAGTAACGGCATTTGAATCGTTTATTACCAAAACACAAACGACGCTTCACGCCTTTAATGCGGAAGTTTTTGAGCTCAAAAGTTCCTTAGAGGATTTTTTAGAAACTGATCCAGAAGTAGCTCTTTCGAGTATTTTACGGCAAAAAGTTGATCTTGAAGCTCGTCTTGAAAAATATGAGATAAAAGCTAAAGAACTGGCTAAAAATCTTGATGATCTTCGGATCCTTTTTGATTACAATGCGTGGCGAAAAACTAAAAATGATCTTCAGCATAAAATCTTTCTTTCAGAAAGTGTTTTTGCCTTTGAGGCGTGGATGCCAAAAGGGGCTTATTCAACGCTTGAAAAATGGATTAAGCATGTTTTTGTTGGGGAGGTGGCGATTGAGAAGATCAGAAAAGAAGCCGACGAATCTACGCCAGTTTTACTGGAAAACGCGCCGGGGATCGATTCCTTTGAATCGGTGACAGAAATGTATGATATGCCCGGGAACAAGGACACCGATCCAACGCGATTTGTGGCTCTGTTTTTCCCATTTTTCTTCGGGCTTTGTCTTTCGGATGTGGGTTATGGATCCATTCTTTTTTTGGTGGCCTCTTTATTTTTGATGTTTGGAACCTTTGAAAAAGAAGTTAAAAAAATGCTGTGGATGCTCGTTATCTGTGGTGGAGCAGCTATTATTGGCGGGGTTGCTTTAGGGGGTTACTTTGGAATAGATCCAGAACATGCGCCGGCTTTCTTGCTCAATGAAGCGGGACAATTTCGAGGTCAAATTCTCAACCCAACGGGGGAACCGATTAGGCTTCTTATTCTAGCACTTAGTCTTGGGGTTATGCAGATTCTTGTGGGGCTCGCTATTGCGTTCTTTGTAAAAATTAAACGAAAAAAATATATTGATGCTTTTGCTGACCACGGTGTTTGGTTTGCCTTTCTCGTTTCGGTTATGGTCTTTGGGACGGCTTCTTTTACCGGGATTGATAAAGGTATGGCCTTGATGGCGTTGGAAGGGATTGTTATCCTGCTAGTACTGACACAAGGTCGATCACAAAAAAACTGGATTATGAAGTTTTTACTCGGTCTTTACGCGGTTTATGATGGGATAACTTCTTACCTCTCAAATGTTCTTAGTTATGCGCGTCTTATGGCGTTGGCGATTGCGACAGGGGTGGTAGCGCTTGTGATGAACACCATTGGTCTGATGATTTATGACATGATACCATCGCCTATTGTTGGTTTCATCGCGGCGACCTTTATCATTCTCTTTGGACACGCCTTAAATTTTGCTCTTTCTTTATTGGGGGCGTTTATTCATACCGCTCGTCTACAGTTTATTGAGTTTTTTGATAAGTTTTACACAGGTGGTGGTAAAAAATTCACCCCGTTTAAACGGGTTAAAAAGTACTTATTTTTTAAGGGGTAGGTTGGCAAATCCCCCTAGCCCCCTTTCTCAATTGGGTATCAAAGGATTTGAGGTTAAAAAAACAGAAAAAAATTTGTCATTCTGAGCTATTAGCACAACTTAAAACAGCGAAGAATCTCGTGGTTTACAGAAAAAAGATCCTTCACCACCTTTATGGTGTTTGAAGTTCAGGATGACTAGGAATTTTTTTGTCATTCTGAGCTAGTAGCGCAACATGAACCAGCGAAGAATCTCGTGGTTTACAGAAAAGAGATCCTGCTCGCCGGACGGGGTGTGTCGAGTTTGTGAACGTAAGTTAAAATAGACCAACCCCGTTCGAAACGTTTTAATGGGGAATGAAAAAACATACACAAGAGGGGCGTCATCCTGAATTTATTTCAGGATCTAATTAGGTTGTTATTTGCCAATGATCGAGTGATTCGTCGCTAGATTCCGATATTCATCGGAATGACATAGGATTTTTTTTAAAAAAAATGTCTTGAGGATGGATTCTAATGTGAGGAAAGAGTTGTCAGAAAAATGTGAAGCCGTGTTCAACACTGCTCCGGTAGGAGATCGCAAATTGAGCTTTATTGAAATAGTAAAGAAAGACAAAAACACAAAGCAAAGTTTCCCCGCTTTTTGAAAGAGGGGAACTCAAGGGGTGTTATTTTTTTAATTTACCACTACAACCCTTCTAGCTCATTCAAAATAGCCTCTTCGGACTGTGCCTCTTTGGCTTCCTCCTCGGCCTCCTTGGCTCGTAACTGGGCTTGTTTTTCCGCTCGTTTTCGGCCTTTTTCCTCCGCGATTCGGGCGGCAACGACGGGATCAACTTTTTTTTTATGGTACTTGGCCTCGATATCCGCGAGTTTTTGTCGCTCTCGGGTGAGAATATCTCGTAGTTTATCAATTTGCTCCTCGTTCATCACCTCCGTGAGGTTGAACCAGTATTGTCGTTCGGAGTCCTTCATGGATTCCGATCGCATGACAAGATCAATAAGCGGCTTATCCGTATCCACGAGTGGTTGTGGGATCTGGAAGTCCGTAATGGTCTTACCCGTTGGTGTTTTCAACTCAGCAAGAACGATCTGATCCGCAGTGGGGAATAGAGGCTTTGCTCCGCTATCATCGGATTGTCCGCCTTGCACGGCGGGATCTTGTTTGGTTGGGTCTTGGGTCGTTGGGTCGGTCATTTTTTTATTGGTATTTTTTTAAATTGCCGTTTAAAGCTTTTTGTAAAATAGGCTTGCATCTATTAATTTTCAAGATAGTTTTTAATTTCATCTATATTATTTGATTTTATATAGTTCCCCTTCATAATATCCAGTTCTGACTGAAGGTGATGAATGTTTGTCTGCATTTTTTGAATTTCTTCAAGAGATATAATGGGGGTACTTTTGGAAGTTGTATGACTCATATGGGAATGTGTTAATAGTTTTACTTTGTACTGTTGTGACTATTTGTTTTTACTATAATGGTTGTATGGGGGAAATCAAGTGGCTAAATTTTCTCCTTTATATATTTCAGGAGAGCGTCTAGATTTTGAAAGTTATCATCGGTAATTCCTCTACCACCACCTTTAACATGCATAAACTTATCAACAAAATATGGATTAACGGTCTTACCTGTTACAAGGTAAACATCTTCATCAAAGCCCCAATCATCTGATTTACGCTGGAACTCCATATAGTTAGTATTAGGGATTCCATCATGAAAGTATTTATTTAAAAGCTTTAGATCGTTCAGTGTAAGTTTTTTAAATCTACTTTTTTCATACTCATCTATGTACCTAAATAAACTTTGCAGCGAACCACAAAATTCATTTCCATTAAGAAGGTCCGCTGGTATTGCTTCATCTGTTTCGAGTTTAATATGTTTACGGAAATATTTGTATGATGTTTCATTCAGACTATATCGAGCCATTGAATCTGTTTTAATGACCCCCAAGGCCGCCTCTGCTGATGATTGGTCAGTTATTTCATATGTTGCCATTTTAGCCTCGCCATCCTCCTCGCTCCCACTTACATACTGTAGAATCTCCTTGTCATCACTATTAGCAACACTGAGTTCATCCTGTAATGCTGCTATCTCCACGAGTGTCTTCCAGTCCAGGGAAAGTGTTCGGGCTAGTTTGATTTTATCGCTTGTACTTTTTAAAATATTATCGAGTTTTGTAAACTTAAGAGCGTATTTATCATTCTTAAGAAAGGTTTTCAATTTTTCCTGTGTGGGTTTTCCTCCTGCTGGCGTAGGAGTTAAGCCCTCAATTTTAACTCCAGTCCAGTTATATGAAGAGCTCAGAAGTGTATCAACATGGTCTTGAGTACTTTTTTCCTTTCTTCTGGTGGTCTCAACCCTTTGTTCAGCCTTATCATCCGCCGCTCTCTCTTCCTTAGTTTTAATCCCCGCCAATCGCTTATACTTCTTCATTTCCTCACTATCCTCTGCTAAATCTTTTCCACCGTTCCATATGCTTTTAATAGACTCCCAAAAACCTCTTAATGAAGACAATAATATTTCCATCCATGACGGCGATTCCTCTGGGGGTAGCTGATCCATCCACGCGTCAAAATCAAGGCTGTCAGGGCCTGTATTCTTGAGATATTTTATATATTTTTCTTCGTATTCTTCCCCCTTCCAGTGTTCTCCGACGGTCTTTAGTTTGTGCACGATTATTTCAGCATCTCGCTTAGCTTTTTGTCGTTCTTTGTAATTAGCGTCCTCGGGTGGTTCTGGCGATAGTAGACGAAAATGTGCCCGAATTTGAGTCATAGTTTTTTTCCCAAATAGATCATTAACCGCCTTGTCTACTATATCTTCATAGGCTGAAAAACTAAGATTTCGGTATTTTTTAGGATCGGCAAGCATCTTTGTGATCTCAATTTCTTGTTCCCCAAGGACCGCTCGTAATAATGGATTTTTACTCATTAGCACTAAGTCAACA
>JALWQU010000114.1 GCA_026982915.1 Candidatus Altimarinota bacterium
TATGTCTCGAAAAAGATATTAAACAGGTTCTTAGTTTTTGACATAGATCAAAAAAAACAATAAAGTAGGAAGGTAAGATAATTTCACTTTCAAACAATATGTCACCAATAGTAACCGTTTCTAGTAAGGGGCAGATTACACTTCCTATGGCTCAGCGAAAAAAATCTCCCTATAAAAAATACTTATTAGAAAATCAGGGTATAAATTTAATATTAAAACCAATTGAAATAAGGGGTATTGAGGAGTCAAAAGAGACTGGGAAATTGGATATTGATAAGGATTTCCATAAACTCGCAAACGATTCTTTTTCTTTTTGGAATAATTCGGAAGATACGGCACAAGAAGAATTTTATAAGGCCTTACCGGATATTTCAAGATGAAAAAAGGTGATATTATTTTGATCTGGTTCCCCTTTTCTGATTTTTCAAGTGGTAAGTACCGACCTTGCATAATCATGCAGGTTTTTGAAAGTGATATTATCCTCTGTCCATTAACGACACAGAATCATCCAAAATCCATTAAGCTTGATAGTCATGATCTTGATGAAGGTGCTATTGCGCCTAATTCTCAAATAAAATACTGGAAAGTAACCACTATCGCTAAAAAACAAGTAGTTAAAACAATTGCTCGTTTGTCTGAGGATAAACTCAAACAAGTTACAAAAATTTTTCAGGATTTCTTTTGATATCACTCCGCCCTTTGGGCACCCCCCCGCTTAGAACAAGAGGGGATTTGCCACTGTTTTTGGTTTTTTGGGGCGCAATTCGCTTGCGTTTTTTTTTTTTGATGTAGAATTATCAGATTTCTAAAATTAATTATAAGCTCCAGAGACCATGAAATTTCTCTCTTCGTCGATCATCGCTTCTTTCTCACACAAGCAACGCTTTGTTTACAAGGAAGACTTCAAAAGTGTAGAACATAATATTAATCTTGACGATAAAGCTATTCGTAGAATGGCCAAGGCTCATTTAAGTGATTTAAAAGAAGAGCTTGATGTTAGTCTTGATGATGGTATCGATTATGATGATGCCATTAATCTCTTGACGCCATACAGCGATCAAAAATTTAATACAAAGAGGCGGTTGTCTGATGGGACTAAGAACCCCGATTATGTTCCAGAAAATGACAATCCCGAAAAATCAATGCGGGCGGTTTTGGGAATGCAGGCGGCGTTGAAATTACTAGATTATAATCCGGGGAAGCTTGATGGATTTTGGGGAGATAATACGTCAGGAGCTCTTAAAAAATTTCAAAAAGCTTCTAAAAATGGGGAGTTCGGGGGTACCAATAAATATTCTGTAAAAGTGGATGGAGATCCAGGACCGAACTCAACAAAGGCGTTGATCGCGGCGTTGAATACTAAAAAACAAGCAGATTCAATGGCGGATGATGATGCTTATGCTTATGCAGGAGAAACAATGACGGCTGCGACAGATGATATGATTTATGACTCTATGGACGAGATGGAGTCGGATGAAACGGATGAAGAGGCATTAGCCAGACTAGAGACCTTTGCTGATAAGTTTAAAAAAGAAATAACAGCCGCTCCAGGAGAAAAAGGATTTATTATTGATGGTTTTGATACGAAGAAGTTTAAGTTTACAGGGTATCGTGTTTATGATTCCTCCGGAGCAAGGATTGATAATCCCAAAACCCCATTTGATAAACAATTGTTTGCTATTTATAATAAAGGGGCCTGTAAAATTAATGCAAATACTAAACCAGGTAAATATACTATTAAACAGGTAATCAAAGACATAAAATCTGGAAAAACAAAAACGGTTACAATTAATTTCGAGGTTAAAAAGGCTCCTCGAGTTGTGGATACGACCATTGAGACTGATTCAGACAGCGACCATATCAATTCATCCTTCGAAACCGCCTCCGAAATCCCCCAACTCATCCTCAGCAACTTCCCAAAGGAGATTCTAGAAGATGAGGAGGAAATTGAAGCGTTATCAGATAACCAATTTAGACTTTCTTTAAAAGGTACATTTAATCCGGTAATAGTTTCCGTAAATAATTCGGAAATCACTGTTTTTGGATATTTAGATTTAAGTGGAATAAAAAATCCACCTAATGGTGCATTCAAGAACGTAACGACTATTAATGGAAAATTTTATTATCCTTACGAAAAATCTAATGTACTCCCCAACCTAAAATATGTTCAATTGAGTTGTGATCTTAGAGGGCTCGATGATCCAAAAGAGTTTTTTAATAAACATTCGAATTTCAAAGTAGGAAGTGGTTTAATTTATTTAAAAAAAGGTAAAATAAATGATATTTCAAAAAGTAAATTACTTTCAATATTAGGTCACCCGAATGAAGGTTTTTTTAGTGAAACTCCTGATAGTACAATGCGTGATCCTCTTAATCCTGCAAAAACTTATAATTTCACTAAAATCTCTTTACCTTCTGAGGAGGAGGAGTTCGAAGTAATTATGAGAACAAGTCTCAATAATATTCAAAAGCTCCTCTACAGTTATTATAAAGGCAAAACCATCATACTTATAGATGATGATGGAAAACTTACGAAATACAAGGGTATTAAGAATGGGGAGAAATTTGATTTGGAGGAAGTCGACGACCAATCACAAACAGCCGTACCAGGTCCAACCGACTTGCTCGAGACAGCAGCGGGTAAAATAATGGACTCATCCCCCGACACTCCCCAAAAGCCTAACTGGGAAGAATTGAGCAAGCTTTCTCCTAATAACCAATCAGAAGCTAA
Source organism: Candidatus Altimarinota bacterium (assembly GCA_026982915.1). Taxonomy (GTDB): domain Bacteria; phylum Patescibacteriota; class Gracilibacteria; order UBA4473; family UBA4473; genus JALWQU01. The sequence continues at coordinate 2,732 of JALWQU010000114.1, forward strand.
AATGTCACCAGAAAAGCAGAAACTTATAAATTTTTTAACAAGAAAATCTCTAAATACAACTAATAAAGAGGACCTATCAATAAGGATGAGAACTAAGAACTCATTTATACTTAAGGATAACGAATCTGGAACAACATACGATGTATTTCCCCAAGACGATGGAAGTTGTTATGTAACCAACTTTGAGAATGTTAGATTTAAGGTTGAAAGGTCAAGTTTTGTTGACGGACACAGTATTGACGATATATTTGGTCTTAAGCTTTTAGCAAATCGAAAGTTTGCTGAGACTCGAGAAAGAATGAGCAAAAGAAAATAACGAGTTGTTATTGCCGAAGGTATCTACCACATTTACCTAATGCCGGACGGGGTGTGTCGAATTTTGGACATAAATTAAAATAGACCAACCCCGTTCGAAACGTTTCAAAGGGCCGTAAATCCCCCTAGCCCCCATCCCCGGTAGTCTCTCTTGTCCGCTGGACAATTCACCTTCCTCAAGGGTGGGATCAAAAGGAACTTGTTTTTAAAAAATTGTCTTTCTGAGCTCGTGACACAACCTGAAGCAGCGAAGAATCTTGTGGTTTACAGAAAAGAGATCCTTCACAGCAATCCTTTGCATTCGAAGTTCAGGATGACATTTCTTGGTGGTTGGCAATAACAAAAACACGGTAATTACTTGGTCGGCTGAATTTATCAGACTTTCCTTGATTTTCAACGGGCAATAACCTAAGATTCATAGGAATTTTTTAGACGCCCTATATACATGACAGACGAAAAACAAAAGACCGACGGTACAGAAGAGGATAACGAATTTATGCCAGAGGCAGAAGTCGTTGAGGAAGAAAATCATTTCTTTACCCCAGAAGAAGGGAATTACTTTTCGCAAGGACTCGTGCCGGAGATTGAAGACTCCTACCTAAGTTACGCTATGTCGGTGATCGTCGCACGAGCCCTCCCCGATGTCCGAGACGGTCTGAAGCCCGTTCATCGACGGATTCTCTACGCCATGCACGAAAACGGCCTACGGTCTACGGCCAAATACCGAAAATCAGCGAATGTTGTCGGGGCCGTACTCGGAAAATATCATCCTCATGGTGATACAGCGGTGTATGACTCTATGGTGCGAATGGCACAGGATTTTTCCCTTCGGTATCCCTTGGTAAACGGACAGGGGAATTTTGGGTCCATTGATGGGGATAACGCGGCGGCTATGCGGTACACGGAGGCGAAGATGACAAAAATTGCCGAGCTTATGCTGCAGGATATTGAAAAGAAAACCGTTGATTTCAAGGATAATTATGACGCTACGGCACAAGAACCAACCGTGCTGCCAACGATTGTGCCTCAATTATTGCTCAACGGGACCATGGGGATTGCGGTCGGGATGGCGACGAATATTCCCCCCCATAATATGGGCGAAGTTATTGGGGCGACGCGGCATCTATTGCGAAACCCTGAAGCGACAATTGATGATCTATTGACCTATATTAAAGGACCGGATTTTCCTACAGCGGGTGAAATCTATGATGGAGGCGCTGTTAAAGAGATGTATCATTCGGGACGAGGCGGGATTGTCATGCGGGCAAAAACCCATATGGAAGACCTAAGGAGCGGTAAAGTAGCGATTATTATTACCGAAATTCCGTATCAGGTAAACAAAGCCGATCTGGTAACGAAGATTGCCGATCTGGTTCGAGATAAAAAAATAGTAGGCATTACGGATCTTCGAGATGAATCAAACCGAGAAGGAATTCGGGTAGTTATCGAGCTAAAAAGAGACGCTTTTCCGAAAAAAATACTCAATCAATTATTTAAGCATACTTTATTGCAGAAGAACTTTAACCTGAATATGATCGCCCTAGTCGATGGTATTCATCCACGATTATTAAATCTAAAAGAGGTTTTGAGTTATTTCATCGATCACCGATTTGAGGTTATTCTTCGGCGTACAAAATTTGAATTAGCTGTTGCTGAGGCACGAGCTCATATCTTGGAAGGTTTAAAAATCGCGCTTGATCATATCGATGAAGTTATCGCGATTATTCGTTCTTCAGAAACGAAAGAACTTGCCTCAGAAGCGCTTATGGCGAAATTTGGATTATCAGACCTTCAGACCAAAGCGATTCTGGAAATGCGACTGCAAACACTCGCGGGACTAGAACGGAAAAAGATTGAAGACGAATTGGCGGAGAAACTAGCCATCATTGAGGAATTAAAAGGTATTATTGCCTCACGAGATAAGCAAGCAGACATTATTGAAAACTCCATGAAAGAAGCGGAGGAAAAATTTGGGGATAAACGACGGACGAAAGTATTTCCGCACGGATTAGGGAAGTGTAACGCAAAGGATACGATTCACGATGGAGAGATG
>JALWQU010000115.1 GCA_026982915.1 Candidatus Altimarinota bacterium
ATTCTCTATTCCGTTATTTTCTCTATTACCGAAAATAATCCTCATGATAATTTCTTTGATCTCTATGAAAAAGCTGCTAATTTTGAGAACTCTCAAATCTAAAAAGAGGGGCGCAGTGAGCAGTTACATATTAGAAGTTTGCATTTTTAAGTATTTTATGGTATCATGGGAGAAAATGTTAGATACTTGTCATACTTCCCCCGAATTTTGCCCTCAAGAAGCTAAAGAAAAAGCTGTTGAGACTACTTTATTGCAGTGTAGAGCTGAAACAAATCAGTTAGGCTGTGATGTTGATAAAGAGAATACACAAAAAGCCCAAGAACTGGTGGATATTTGGCAGATTAAGATCAAGCCCTCATCGGCTAGGTCGGCTATTTACAAGATCTTATTAAAAGCTATCAAGAAGAAAGGCTTTGAGCGACTAAAAAGTAGGGATCCTTCAAGAAGAATAAAGAAAAATATAGAAGAATGTCTTAAAATTTTTACCGTAACTAAAAAGGAAGAACAAATAGCGGATTATCATAATAAATACCAATCCGATGAGGAAGCTATCATTCAGAATAAAAAAACTATCATTCAGAATAAAGAAGTAGATAAACAAAAAAGCTTTTTAATTCATAAAACACTTAGTCATTTAGGCCCAAAAAAACTTTCACAGATTATGGTGCTTAAAACTATGATTCAGACAGAGGGAACTATAAAACTTAATGGTAAATCACTAGATGTATCCCTTATTAAAGACAAACTCCTCCCCATCTTCAATTCCGTCCTCGCCACCCTCTCCAACCTCCAAACACATTTCTCAGGAAATCCAAAAGCCCAACAAGCATTTGCTAACGCTTCGATCAACCTCGGTGGATCCAATAATTCTGAAATTTATGGAGGGGTCTTCTCCGCGATCGACGGAATAGCCTCCAGTGATGATGAAAAGCGAAAACTCAAGGCCGAAGTCGCAGAAGTTCTCGGCATAGACCTCATAAAAGGTCGACCATCAAACGCCTCGATGCTAAAATCACAGCTGTACAACCGGAAGGAAGCCGCCGACGATTGGAAAAAAAGAGTGGAAAACAACGAAGTTGGAGCTGATGAAGAACCGGTTCTTTTTGATAAAGAACACCCGATCGTGATGAGTACATCCCCGTCCGTGATCATCTATCCTCGTAAAGACGGACTTTTCCAGTGTGAATCAAAAATCAATCATATCCCCGAACCGATTCATTTTCAGTTTCCGGGAGATATGCCAAGTGAAGAACTCAATAACCTCGTCAACCAACAAATGGTACGAGCGGTCTTTGCCAATAAAGGATGCCTCGGCGTTGTCAACGATCTATTAGGCCTCGGTAAGAACTATACCAATACTACTAATAAAGAAACACGCCAAAAAACTTTTGGAAACGATGGGGCCATGGACTCCATCATACGAACCTTTGTCGGCGCCAATACAACCCTTGGTGGTCGATTCTTGACGCTTAATGAGGTAGATCGAGTTGACAAGGGCATCCATTGGCTTTATCCAAATGGTGATTTCGGATTCTTTAATGCCGTAGACCCAGCAATTCAAATCTACCTAGTACGCGCCCTAGGATTCGGTTCTGATCTTAAGGGGAAGGATGTCATGGATCAAGCACGAGAAAGCATTCAGGGAAATCAATTAGGCACACCGAGCTACAAAGGTCTGTACAGAGGTATGTACCCTAAGGATAAGAATTTTGCACGTATCAAAGACCCGCAAATTCGTAACTTATTAGAACTTCCAGAACTGAATGAGACGGAAGAAAATACAAGTGAACAATACGCCTAAAGGCGGTTCTTATCACAAATTATCCTGCCAAACCAAAACATTCTTCCATAAACTTTTGAGTCCCTCGTAAGAATCGATAGAATTTGTGCGTAGTTTTATAGCTGAAATTATGAAGCATAACCGTAAAAACAATCGCAATAGAAAGCATACAGAAAGAGGGCGTCATCCTGAATTTATTTCAGGATCTAATCAGGTTGTTATTTACCAATGATCGAATGTTTCATCGATAGATCCTGATATTCATCGGGATGACATAAGATTTTTTTAAAAAAAAATTTTAAGTATGGTTTCTAACGCCATTTAGTATTATATTTCTCACGTAAACCCCATGAAAATACTGGCCTTTGAGACTTCTTGTGATGATACCGCGGTCGCCGTGATCGAAGACGGTCATATCGTCAAGAGCAATGTTCGTCTCACACAAACAGAACATAATGATTATGGTGGGGTCGTCCCAGAGATCGCCGCTCGACTACACGCCGAAAACTGGCAACCAACACTTCGCCAAGCCTTGTCAGACGCTCATTGTGAAATTCAGGACATAGACCTCATTGCCTGCACAAAAGGCCCTGGATTACAAACATCCCTCCTGACAGGAACAACGGTAGCGAGTTTTTTTTCTCTTATACATCAAAAAACCCTTATCCCCGTTCACCATATTTATGGTCATATTTGTGCGAATTTTTTGGAACGATCCCCTGCCAATATTGTCTTCCCATCACTCGTGCTTACGGTCTCGGGCGGTCATACACAGATGCATTTATGGCAATCCCCTACCGATATAAAAATACTAGGCAGTACCCTTGATGATGCCGCGGGGGAAGCCTTTGATAAAGTGGCTAAAATGCTAGGACTAGGTTACCCGGGAGGCCCCATTGTCTCAAAAAGAGCCGAAAAAGGTGACCGTAAAGCTGTTGACCTGCCCAAAATATATCTGGCGAAAGACTCCCTTGATTTTTCTTTTTCTGGCCTTAAAGCCTCCGTCTATCGGTATTTAGCAAAAACCCCAAAACCTTTTACCGACAGCCTCATAAACGACCTCTGTGCGAGCTTTGAGTTCACGGTTGGAAAGATTTTTTTGCAAAAAGTAAAACGGGTTATTGATCGTTATCCCGATATACAACAAGTTCATTTTGTCGGCGGTGTCTCGGCAAATCGATACCTAAACCAAATTTTATCTGATTTTTGTATAAGCCAAAACCGAACCTTCTTCACACCTAAGAATAAGGCTTATTCTACCGATAACGCCGCTATGATCGGAGCTGCTGCGTATCAAATGTGGCTCAAAGACCCCAAAATAGCCTCGGTACAACATCTTGATGCCAACGCTCGATATACGCTTCAAGAAGCCTTTTCAGGATTCTCAAATAAACCTGTCTGATACTTGGCTAGCAAGCCTTTTAGGTGATTTTCGTCAAATTCTTCCACTTTTTCTTCCTTCAGAAACCGCAATAGAATCTGTGTCAGATAATGACTGAATTTTTTTATAAAAACCGTATCCGTACGCAAATCTGATAGTTTTGTCGTCATCGACATATGATCAGACCCGTAAATAAAGGTCCACCAATAAGAAATTTTTTCATCCACTTTTGCGGGCAAATGTGCCCCAGAAAAATCAGCGCGTTCTTCGATATATTTATCAAAAACCTCCCAGCAAATCCTTCCTGATTCATCATTAATCAACGAAATTATCGCTAAAACCGTCAGACTTGGTACCTCAAAATCAATACAAAAAATAACCACGTCTAAAACAAGGGGCGAAAATCCTGGAATAATCTTGGCTAACTGGTCATCGAAGTTTTTTGATTTCTTTTCATCTTTTCGGATTTTTTGTATCTTTGCCTGTGTCTGACGAACCCGCTCGGCAAAAACTTCATCTGATTCAGCAACGCCCTCTGAGACGTTCCCCATCATCATATCATCGAGACCTTCGGCATGTTCTGCTGGCATTTCCGCCCAATACTACACCAAAAAAAACAAAAAACAAATCGAAGCGTCATTTCCAATACCCCTAAAAACCACCATACCCAAATACTGGTAAAATCCTCATTCGCGTGTAGATTTACTTTAGATAAGTTTGATAAATTAATAAGTAACCATGAAACTCATCGTCGGACTCGGTAATTACCCTGATAAATATAAAAACACCCGTCATAACCTTGGATTTATGGCGGTAGACCAGCTCGTCAAAAGCCATAGTTTTACCTCATGGCGTTACCAAAAAAAGTTTTTTGCCATGATCGCAACGGGTGAAATCGCCGGTAAAAAAGTTATTGCCTGTAAACCGCATACCCTCATGAACCTAAGCGGTAAATCCGTTTTATCGATTCTCCAATTTTATAAAATTAGCCCCGAAGACTGTATCATCCTCACCGATGATCTAGATTTACCTTTCGGTGAGGTTCGGTTTCGAGCTAAAGGTTCCGATGCAGGACAACGCGGTGTACGAGATATTACCAAAGTGCTTAAAACACAGTCCTTTGGACGATTAAAATTTGGTATGGCTTCGCCTATGAAGTCAAAAATGCCAACCGACAAGTTTGTTCTTTCTCCATTCACGCCAATAGAATGTCAGGCTTTACCCGATATTATTCACGAAGGACTAACGAAACTTTACCCACATCTCTAAAATAAAAAAACTCGCCGAAGCGAGTTTTTTATTATTCATAAAGGTTTTAGTACTAAGCGGTACGAGTTCCTGTTTGAAGTGATTCGAAAATCGTATTAACCAGTGCGTAAGAAACAAGAATGATAAGAATACCAATAACGGCATACATAAGGATATTCTTGGCCTTGTCGGTATTCTGTTCGTCTCCTTGAGAGGTAATATAGAGGAACCCAGCGTAAATAATAAAGATCACGCAAATAATTCCCAGGAAGAATAGAACCGCATTAATCGTTGTATTAATCATTTGCCGAAGACTCCCATCCCAAGCCGTAGACGACGAAATTTGGTCTGGATTATCCGTCGGTAGTATTAGCTGTGCTAATGCTGGATCGATAAAGAACACAGAAGCAACAAAGAGTGCGAGAGCCGGTGCGAAGAATTTTTTCATTTTTGTTTTTTTAGGAAATATTTTTTTAAACTTCTGATCATTATAGCGGTTTTATAATAAAAAATCAACTATTTAATCTGTAACTGCTCACTGCCCCCTCCCGAGAAGCGGTAATTATAGGTAGGAATTAGAAAAAAGAGAATTAAAG
>JALWQU010000116.1 GCA_026982915.1 Candidatus Altimarinota bacterium
AAGGTCTCAATTCTCATCTACAACGGTTCTTCATGAATAATTACGGTATTCGTAATCGTGACTTCTTTCACTTCCGAATCAAAGGTCTTTTTTCTTAAATCCCCTCACTTTAGGAATTAGCCGCTATCGGAAACCGATTCTTGGCTGTAGGTTCCCACACCGTTTTTCGCCAATACCAAGAAATTTATCCCCAGCAAAAACCATAAACTTCCCCTCAATAGCGGTTTCAAAAGGAAAAGCCCTACCGTGCAAAAAATCATCCGCTCTCCCTGTATCAATTACCACACGAGGCAAACGCAGTATATTTTCAGGCGAAATTAAATCCGATCGTGTAATCGATTCAATGGGCTTAAGACTCGATATTACTTTCAAGTCCCCCACCTCCATCCGTCGCAAAGCGGTGCAAATACCACCACCAAAGCCAAGCGCTTCACCTAAATCCCGTGCAAAACTCCGAACATAAAACCCTGCTGCAACCGATAAACGAATTGTCACAAATGGTTTTTCAAAAGATAAGACCTCTATAGCATGAACCACCGTTTTCCGAGATTTGATCTCGAAATCTTTCCCCGCTCTTGCCAAATCACACATTTTTTTCCCTCCAATTTTTAACGCGGAGTACTTCGGCGGAATCTGTGTAATTTCCCCGGTAAATTGTTCATTCAAAATTTTCTCTATAAATCCTTGATCAATATTATTGTTCACTTTATTCGTCGACGTAATTTCACTCTCCGTATCAAGTGTTTCCGAGATAACGCCCAACTGAATTTTTGTTTCGTAGACCTTTATATCTTTTTCGAGAAAAGGAATCAGTTTCGTCGCCTTCCCCACCGCTACCAATAAAAGCCCTGTGGCAAAAGGATCAAGTGTTCCTGTATGTCCTATTTTCTTGGTTCCAAGCTGTTTTCGTAATTTGGCACAGACATCAAAACTCGTCCACCCAACAGGTTTATCGATAAGCAGAAATCCAAAAGGGGTAGACCTCATCGTCCAAAAACTTGTGACACATAATAATCCCCTTTCTTATTCCTGGCAATCCCGATCCCCACGCGTTTCCACTTTTTTTCTAGTATGTTCTTTCGATGAGACGCCGAGTTTTCCAATCCGACTAAAGCTAATGGAAAATTAGAACCATAGCTGAGATTCTCCCCGAGCTCCACCTCATCAATATTTGCCAGTCTTGCCCGTGTTGCAAAATCATTTCCTTGACTATCCGTATGTCCAATAAAACCCTGTGTCGCCATAGATTCCGCATAATTTTGAGCAAAAGCATCTAGTTCTGCACTGCTAATAAGTTTATTTTTCCGTTGTCGTTGTCGGAGCTTATTAATCCATTGTAGCGTAGCCCCACGGCTATCACTTTTTACAAAGGTTTGTTTCCACGGGAAAATAGGCAGGATAGATTTTGGAGAAAAATAAACCGCCCGATTAAAAAGTATTTCGCCTTCCATTGAAACAATTTCTACAATATGTGGACCCCAATTCTGCGGTACAAAACGAGTACGAAACTGGTCCCCATTTTGCGTTAAAGGAAAAATCTGCACCTCTCCATCTGGACGAATGATAAACATATTTTCCGCTAACTTAATATTCTTCTCAAAAATCGTCCCTTCTACCGTAACAGGGGTTAGCTCATGTTTAAAGCGTGTGAAATGTGGTACTCCGACCTTTTCTTTATCCATGTCCGGAAACCCAAAAGCCAGTTCAAAATTCTTAAAAGGGCCTTTCTTCCAATTGGTTTGCTGTTTTAGCAGTGTCCCATCAAAACTTTCTGCCTGAAAAATATCGATGGCTAAATTTTCATCCGTTTCAAACCCCATAAAAAAGTCATACGGTACCTCAATAGCCATTAAACCGTCTTCGACATAAAGCTCTTTTGTAAGAGATCCCTGAGAAAAAACAAACTTGGTTAATCGTTTTTTATCACTCTCCCAACGGAAAGCAACCGTCTCTTTTTCTGGTTGCACCGAAACCTCAAAAGTTTTTACGAGAGTTGTAATACGAGCCGCGGGAAACCATCTGGGTCCATCAGGATAAGGCACCACTTCGATACTGGCTATTTTTGATTTTCGTTGGGTGTCAAAAACCAGTCCTAGTTGATAATTACCCGTTTCTAAAAAGAAAACAGGGATTGAAAAGTTTCTGTCAGAAACAGGTCCTGAAAAAAGTACTTGGGCTTTTGTTTTGGTATTTTGTAAGAAAAAAGTCGCCTTTTCTTTGCCGTCCTTATTGACCCGTCCAGCTAGATTTATAACCGATCCAACCACAATTTTTTGCGGGATTGATCGACGAAGGGTTACGTTATCAAAAAAGTTAGCCGAAAGACTATTGACCCCAGTTTTAAAAAGAGGCTGTGGTTTTATCTTTTTGGGAATCTCAATTTTACGTTCAAAATCCTCAGGATGCGTTGTCACCTGATCAACTATTTTGGGTGGAATTTTTAATGGCTGGCTTTTCGTTAAATTATCCACAATTTCTGTCGGTACGAGCTTATTTTTAGTTTCAATCGCCAGTGATGAACGAATAGAGGCCGGAATCGCGACGCGTCTATCCGAAGGCTCCGCCACGACTTCAAAATAGACATCAACCACCCCTTGCGTTACCGGCGCTAATTTCGTGAAGGCTTTTTCCGAAAGGTCTAGTATCCGTGAGGGATGATACGGGCCTCGGTCATTGATTCGAACAAAGACTTCTTTCCCCCCGTCAGTCCAAACACGCAAACGCGTTCCAAACGGCAAGGTTCTATGAGCCGCGGTTAAGTCCATCGGATCATAAATTTCACCACTCGCCGTTTTTCTTCCCGCAAACCCTTCATTATAATAACTCGCTTTACCCGTTCCCGCATAACGATAACGCGTTTCAAAATTATGATTTTTAACCCATTGAGCTCTAAAAATAATCTCCGCCACTTCGCCTCGATTTAGGGATTCGTGTGGCGAATCCATCCCCGACTTTGAAATCAAACGAAAGTCCGATCCTAGTTCTATAAAAGGCGTAAACCACGCATCATCATTTGTTTTTTCAGGTTCGGGAAACCCAAAAACTTTCGTTACCATTTTTAGGAATTCCGCTCTTGTTACCTGTGATTCTGGATGAAATCGTCCATCTTTAAACCCCTTTACAATACCTTGTGTCGCCGCACTATTTATGTAAGGCGAAAACCAGGCGGAAAAAGGTACATCAGGAAATTCCTGTGGATCGTTTTCGAGTATTTTAGCCTTAGCCGACAGCATCAGAATTTTGAGCGCTTCGGCTCGATTAATCGCCCGAAGCGGATAAAAATATCGTTGCCCATCCTCATAATATCCCTCAACAACGCCTGTTTTTTGTAACGATTCAATCGCGTGGTAGTGGGGGTGCGTGTTATCAATATCCACAAAAGCCGCCCCCGCAAAACCTATTGGCAAGGCAAAAAAAAGGAGCATAAGATATCGCATACCGGTTAATAATGGCTTCATTGATATGTTTTGAACTATTTTTTGTCACTTTCCGCATAAACATGCTTCCACTCATCCTTATCATAATCAAATAATTCATCCTCTTTAAAAAACCGACGAATTTCGGCTAGAGCTGATTCCGGGGAATCAGAACTGTGAATAAGGTTCCGCTGAGAAGAAACCGAAAAATCTCCACGAATCGTCCCAAACTGATCAGGACTCGTCCCCGATATATTACGAACGACCTCAATCGCCCCAATTCCTTCTAGACAAATAGCCAACACGGGAGACGAACTCATGAAAGAAGCTAATTCTTCAAAAAAAGGTTCTTCGGCGACATGGGCGTAATGCTCACGAAGAACGGTATCACTAAGCTTTACCATCTTTAGACCGATAAGCTTCAGTCCCTTTTGCTCAAATCGAGTAATAATCTGCCCTAATATTCCACGCTGAACCGCGTCTGGTTTCAAAAGTATAAGTGTTTGTTCCATAGTGTTTTGTTATTAAAATATTGAATAGGCTCTTAGAAGGGTAAATCTGATTCATCTACTTCTGGAGGTTTTTCGTCTGTTTTTACGGATGGCGTGGTATCAGAATTCACGGATCCTTTTGGCGAAAGGATGATCATATCATTCGCGACAATTTCTGTACGATAGTGCTTTATTCCCGCATCATCTTCCCAATGACGCGTTCTGAGTCGTCCTTCAAAAAAAACTTTCATACCTTTCTTTAGATATTCCGCACAAATCTCGGCGAGTTTCCCCCAACAAACAATATTATGAAACTCTACTTCTTCTTTTTTGGTACCGCTTGAATCATTCCAGTACCGATTCGTTGCTACCCCTAAGGTGCAAAAAGACTGACCATTAGCCGCTTGCTTTAGCTCTGGGTCTCTGGTAAGGTTTCCTATTACTTGGGCTTTGTTTAGGGCATTCATCTTTAATTTGGGTTAAAAATAGTATAAGTATAGGTCTCCATTTTAAAAGAAACTTTCTTCGGCTGCAATTTTTTCTAATTGACAAAATAAGACACCTGCTAGAATTTCCTCGAAGTTTTTGGAGAAATGTGTATAATCTAGCGTGTTAAACAAAATATCTCTTAGATTTCTTTAAAAAAAAACAGATTAAATGGTTGATGAAAAAGTTGAAGTACTCATTTCTCAAATTAAAAAGGCTTTCCTTGGTGTAACACTTGAAAATGGAATTGGATTAAATGAAGCTCAAGGAATTGATGATCATACAGATAAAAAAACCAAAAAAGAACTAAGCGAAATTGATGAAAAGATAAAATGGGAAAATATTTCATCCTCCGAGTTAAACAACTGTCGTAGCAGCCTGCATTTTCTTGACCCAAAAGGGATGAAGTTTCATTTACCCAGTTTTATGATTGCAGAATTAAAGTACGGAGATTCCGGGATTATCTTTACGCTAACTAATATTTACGATAAGAAC
>JALWQU010000117.1 GCA_026982915.1 Candidatus Altimarinota bacterium
GTTCATGGGAAAAAGAGAGTTAAAATATTACTTTTCGTTCTTTATTTTACTCGCTTTTTCCTTTTATTTAAGCCTTTTCTTAGCTTTTTTGTTTTAAATTCTTAAGACTTTTAAGAAAAGTAACTAAATTACCCCGCAAGATTCAAAACTCTTCACCTTTTCTTATAGCCTAAATAACCCAAGGCCATAATCCCTGATAAAATGTAAAGCGGTGGTAAGGTTTCAATAGTGTTCGGCCTAAAAGATAAATAAAGACTCAGAAGGCTAAAAAAAATAAAGATAGAAAATTGTGAGTAATAACTCTTGGAAAATAAATAAGGATGTGTTGCCACTTCAAGCGCTCGATCAAAAAAACGTTTATTAAAGGTCAGGCGAAAGAAAGAAGTCGCGAACCCAATAGCCAATAGCCCCCAAAAGGTCTGAGGTAGTGTTTGAGACGCTTCCATAAAAAATCGCCCTAAAAATCCCATCGAGTAGATAATCACGCTAACCACAAAAACCTTTTGGACCGATACTTTATCGATGGATTCTTTTATAAACCAAAAAGCAAGGCTAAATAAAAGCGCTATGCCGATCACCCAATAACCAAGCGTTAAAAAGCTTTCTTGTGAAATCGTAAACAATGTCAGCGTCCAAATCGCCCCTTCGGTAAAAAGTAACGGTCCATCAATACAAAAAACAAGCCTTGTGTAAGGTCTATCACGAAAATGCCACAGAGATTTTAAAGTGGTTACTTTATGTGTTTTAAGCGAGGCTGGCCAATCGTATTGCACCGGGTGACAAAGATGATAAATCGTTACCGCCAAAACCAATAACAATGATCCTAGATAAATAAACAGAAAACCCCCTTGATCCATAAAAAAAGCCCCCATAAAAAGTCCTAATTTTAGCACCAGAAAACTCAGAATTTGAATATTTCCAAATTTTTTCCCGGACACGCCGTCCTTGAGTGAATCCACAAAAAGAACCCGCTGTGTCGTCCAAAAAAAACCATTATAAAGACCTTGCAAAAAACCTAACACTAAAAAAATACCCGATATATCCAGTATAAAAATAAGCGATAGGACCCCTATTTCAAGCCAAAAAGAGGCTAATAGTACCGTCGAAAATCGTCTTTTTTGCGAAGCGTGCTCCCAACCCCACAAACTAACCAAAAAACCAAGTCCGGTAAAAGCGACAACCAAACTGATCATGGATAAAGTAAAACCCGTATACCAAAGATACACGGGCAAGAAAAAGGGAAATAATCCCATCAGAAAGGAGTGTAGCGCGATAAATCCAAAAAGCGGGTTTCGGGGCAGTTCTTTCATGGGAAAGTCTAATAAATTCAGCCGACCAAGAAATTATAGTATTTTTGATAAAATTTCAACGAATAAATCTTTTTTGATAATCCTTTATCAGAAAGGATTTTGAGTTTAAATTTAACGAAAAGACGAATTTCTTAGGCTGTTTATTTACTTCATTTAGGTGACATTTATTAATTTATCAGACTTTCCCATGATTAAAAAATATCACTGTCTTTTATATCCAGTGTCTCAAGCTTTGCTAAATCAGCGGACAAATCTGGCACCTTTCCCCATCTTGGATAGTCATGCATTTTTAAATACGGTCGAGAATTTGCCTCCAGAAAGGCGCACTTTTGCTCATTCCAAGGTGTTTCAATCCCCTTTTCAGCAATAAAATCCAATCCAAAAATTTCCGCCTCAAAAGCGTTTAAAACCTTTTGAAAAAGAGCGTGATTTTCGGGCGGAATAGTGTCTAGCGGAACATCCTGCAAAACCCCACCACCCCAAAGCGCGATCAGATTTCCCAGTATTATCTTTTCGCCTTTCTCGGGAATATCGGCTAAACTTTTCGATTCTTTTTTTAGGTATTTTACGATTACTTTTTTATCCAGCAGGAAAATAACCGGCCGTAACCCCATAGATTCCCTTGTTTCATTTTCTTTATCAATAAGGGTCTCAATAGTTTTTTTCCCATCACCGATGACAAAAGGTGGCATTCTATCCGCGACCACCATGGTTTTCCCCTTAATCACCACGACTCGATAGTTTTTACCCTCAATATATGCTTCCAGAATCGTTTTTGGCCAGAATAACTTGGTCAAAAATAAAGCCTTCCAGAACTCGGACATGGTTCTGATCGGGAAGAAACTCCCTCTTGAAAAGGTCCCAAAGTTAGGCTTAAGCACTACCGGAAATCCGTGTTTTTTTACAAACTTGAACGCCCTGAAGGGATTTATAAAAACAATTCCTTTCGCCTGTGGAGCGTTTATCTCGGTAAAAACAGTCTTCGCTAAAGCCTTTGTCCGTGAGGCTCTACGAACCGCCAAGTTGTTGTAGCGAGAACAGCCTTCAAAAAAATGCTTTTCGAGAAAAGCATAACAATATCGTTTTATGGGTCTTATCATCGTAAAGGAAATTTAAACCATAAAAATAAATATTCAAGAACTTTCCTTGAGCTAAAAAAAACAATCAGTAGAATTTAAAATATGAACACGACTCCTAAAAAATTCAATCCTAATATAAAAGTTGTCAGTCAAAACCCACAAAGACTGGCTTCCGGTCATCGGCTTTGTCCTGGATGCGGTATCTCGGTGATACTCAAGCAAGCCATGACGACTATTGACGCCCCGATCATCACTGCTAACTCGACAGGGTGCTCTGAGATTTGCTTTGGGGCTTATCCCTATACCGCGTTTAAAACCCCGTGGATTCACTCGCTTTTTGAAAACTCTGCCGCGGTTATTTCCGGAGTAGAATCCGCTCACAAAGCTCTTTTGCGAAAAGGCAAACTCAGTGAAAAACAGAAAAAAATAAAATTCCTCGCTATTGGTGGCGATGGAGCGACTTATGATATTGGGTTTCAGTGGCTTTCAGGCGCCCTTGAACGAGGTCATGATTTTGTTTATATCTGTTTTGATAACGAGGGCTATATGAATACCGGATTCCAGCGATCAAGTTCGACGCCTGTCGGATTTCATACGCATACTTCACCCGTGGGAAGTCAAAAAAAAGGAAAACCACAACACCGAAAAAACCTGACGAATATTCTCGCGGCCCATGACATTCCCTATGTCGCTCAGGCTAATCCTGCAAATTTTGCGGATTTAATGAAAAAGGCCCACCGAGCATTTGAAGTAGAAGGCCCGGCGTTTATCAACTGTTTTTCTGTCTGTCCTACGAACTGGAAATCTGATCCACAAAAAGGCATGGTTATTTCTCAAATGGCTTCAGATGCGAACTTTTGGCCTTTGTATGAGGTCGATCACGGTAAATGGAAGATCAACTACAAACCACGACACACCGAAGGTAAATTGGAAGAATTTCTGGGGTCACAAGGGCGAACACGACATTTATTGAAACCCGAAAACGAAGCCCTCCTCCAAACCCTCAAAGATCGAATCGATCATGATTGGAACTATCTGGAAAAAATGGAAGAATCTTTCCCGATGAGTTGATCCATGATACAATAACTAAAAATATTTTCTAAAAACAAAAAATCATGCAAAAAAAATACTCACTTCCAAAACGAATGCTCATCGCTAAAGGTCTTGGAGTTATTATCGGACTTTTTGGGTTCTTCATGCTACCCGTAATCTGGGACGGTGCTGACAGCATGCTTCGTTGGGGAATTCTTCTTTGGTATACTACTTTTGGAGCTATTATCGGTATTTTCGGACTCCTCACGACACACCCTTGCTGGAAAAGCATATCACTCCCATTTTGGGTTCGTGGAACACTCATTGGTGCTTGGATGAACTTTGTGCTTGTGTTTTTTGCCCACGCACAGATGCTTGATATGCTCGAAAGCGTTAATATTATGGGACTCACTTGTCCTTTTTGGTTTGTCCTTGAAGGCGCTATTCTTGGTTTTATTATTGATATGCTCGCTACTAAATACGGAGGTGAAGGTAAATCACTGCTTTAAACTTACTTTTTAATTTTTCACACATGACACTAGCACAAAAAATAGCTCGCGTACTCCTGGACACAAAGGCGGTAAAAATTTCAACCGATCCCCCCTTTGAATGGACGAGTGGGATTAAGTCCCCTATTTATTGTGATAATCGTATTTTGCCCTCGCATATCGAGGCACGGGACGCCATTATCAATGGGTTCTTGGAAAAAATAAAAGCTGAAAATCTTACTTTCGATGCTGTTGCGGGCGTTTCTACAGGGGCTATTGCTTTTGGAGCGCTCCTAGCCGATCGATTAAAAAAACCCTACGCCTACATCCGGCCAAAAGAACGAAATCATGGCGCTGGAAAGCAAGTTGAGGGGGATCTCCCAAAAGGATGTCGTGTACTCATTATTGAGGATTTATTTTCTACCGCTGAGTCAAGCCTTGCAGCACTCAAGGCTATGCGAAAGGAAGTAACCGAGGATATTGTGGGAATTATGGCAATTTCGACTTACCAATTTTCTATGGCGGAAAAAAATCTAGCCGAAGCAAACGTAAATTGGTGGACCCTGACTAATTTTTCTGAAATTATTAAGCTCTTGGAAATAACGGATGATGAAAAATCAGTTATTTTGAAGTTTGCGGAGAACCCAAAAGAATGGAATCCTCATTATTGAGAATTCTGTAGGGGCGAAAAATCTTTCGCCCATCAATAACATCCCCCATATTTATGAGACAGATTCTATCCGTCTTTACAGCGTTTTTTTATAGAGACGCTGATTTATCGTGTCTTTTCCCAAAACGGCCACAAATGAATGTCGGGTAATTCCCAAAATCCTGTGCTGGAGGTATAGTGAAGCTATGGAAATAAATTTATATGACGAAATCGTACCAGGGGTAATGAAAGGAAAGTTTGAGATAAAG
>JALWQU010000118.1 GCA_026982915.1 Candidatus Altimarinota bacterium
TTATTTTTAGTGGTTTCTTTGTTCAATAGCTCTTCGGTGATACGAATTAATCGTGAAATTTCTTCCTGCATATCCGAAAAAACCTCTGTCACCTCGCCCTGCCTCCAGTCTTTTTGTTTTTTTGCACTATCTAAGGTTGTCTTCAAGGCCGAAAGAGGATTTTTTAATTCGTGACTGACATCGGCTAGAAATTGTCGTTGTTGTTTATTTTTCTTTTTAATGGGCTGAAGTGTTTTCCCCGATAAAAAATAACTCAAGAGCCCTGCAAAGAACATAAGACTTATTTCAATAAGGAGAATCCAGGATCGAATGATATTTATGAAGGCATGCTGAAGGCCTAGAAAGTCAGCCTTTCCAAAGTTTTTGGGAGATTTTTTTAGCTCAATGATGGTTATATTCTTATCCGGGAAAAGTATCTGTTGCCCGCTCCACTGAGTATCAATTTGATTAATATGCTTCTTTTCCTCTTTTTGTATAACCAGCAAAATACTCACCGTAAAAATATTAAGGATCATAAATAAAATAATCAGGTAGAGTCCTGTAAGTTTTAATCGTGCTTGTTGAAAATTATCCAGTTTATTCCAACCGATACCCAATCCCACGAACGGTTTTAATCGGATCTTTTTCATCTTTAAATAATTTTTTTCGAATATTTTTAATGTGAACATCAATACTATTACTCCAGTTGTCAGCCGCAAAATCACTGACTTTATCAAAAATTTGATCTCGGGTAAGCGCTTTCCCTTTATTGAGTACTAAAACCTCTAAGACCGAAAACTCCTTAGGGGATAGTTTGACCTCCTGATTATGCTTATAAACGCCCTTTGACTGAAAATTAAAAAGAATATTAGGTGTAAGCCAAATCTCCCTTTTTTGCAGATGTGGTGACCTTCGTGTAAGCGCATAAATTCTAGCTAGTAATTCGTCAAATTCAAAAGGTTTCGTGAGATAATCATCAGCACCAATCATCAGTCCGTTTACTTTATTCTCTGTTTCACTTTTAGCGGTTAACATTAAGATCGGTATGGAAATACCAAGTTTTCGAATATTTTGGCAAATTTCTTCCCCGGATTTCCCTGGTAGCATAAGATCAAGAATAAGCAGGTCAAAACTATCTCGATTCATTAAAAAAAAGTTTTCCCCATCGTCTCCCCGAAGAAAGTGCTCTACGGTAAAATTTTCCTGCTTTAATCCTTTTATAAGTGATTTAGCGAGTATTCGATTGTCCTCAATAAGCCCTATTTTCATAATACAGTTTTTTATATTTTTGCTTTCGTTCTTCTATTTAAAAAGTTATTTCCTGCCCAAAAAAGTATAAATAGGCCCAATAAAATACCAACTAATTCCATCCAAAAAAGAGCATTAAAAGCCGAAATATGCTGTACCTTAGGAAAGGTTTTTAATTCCGGGGTCTTTAATGACTTAACCGTACTAACAGATGAACTTTGAGGGGTATTTATCTCCGTTGGAGTAGATTTCAATAAATCTTTTAGACTATTCTGAGTTTCGTCTGTTGCCGTTGTTTCTTGGTCAGAAGCCGTTAGTAACTTTTCTTTGGTTGTCTGGATAAGTGATTTTTTGACGGTAATATTGATAGTATCACTCCGTACTTCAGCGCCATTTTCTTTCGCCAGCGCCACAAGGGAAAAGGTGCCATCCTTAACCGGAGCCAGTGATAGTATTTTTTCCTGAATACTCGTCATGGCTCCATTGATAAGCTGAAACTGACTGGAATTACTTTGTCCAACCACTTTAAAATTCTCAAGACCTTTAATTCCTATTTGCCCATTATCTACTTCTCCATCAACAGAAATACGAACCTGTAAAATATCATCGGTAGATACATCCGTCTTATTGGTGGTTAAGTTTATTGAGGCAGCCAAGCTTACAAACGGAATAAATAATAAAAATAAAGCTGGGATAATATATTTTTTCATTTTCAAGAAATTAAAGGGCTTGAAGTAGATTTTTTTGCTTATTTCGCCAGTACCTTCGTCCTAATCCATAAAGAATGACTAAAAAGGACATGGAAAGCGTATTACCCCAACGAATAAGGGCTTTTTGTGAATCAGAAATAAGTTTTATTGGACGATCTACAATTTGTTTCGATCGAATGGAAATAAGGTCATCACCAATAGTAAAGGTATCAACCGCATTATTTATGAAGATTAAATTTGTCGGGATTCTTTGTAGAAATTCTCGTGTAATAAACCGACTATTCCCAACAAAAAGTAGGTTTCCTTTGCCTTTATGTGCTACAACAGCAAGTGGTAAGGGTGTTTTTCGCTTTCTCGTAAAACCAAATTCCTGTTCAGGACTCAAGGAAATAGAGGTATTAACGAGTTTCTTTTCGGTTTTGGGTGGTTCTGTTTCCGTCACGGTTTCTTCTGCCTCCATTGTTTCGGCCGTTTTTTCCGTCACTTCTTCCTCAGAAGCTTCTGTTTTTTCATTGGCTGTATTGGTCTCTTCTGATGGTTTTTTAGAGGAATCTGTCGTCTCATCAGACTTTTCATCCTCAACAGGTACTTCTTCCCATTTTTCACCTTTTTTAATAACATAATAAGGCGAAGTTTTGGCTAAAACATCAACCGTAACACCTGATTTAGGGGATATTTTTAAAGAAGAAATCCAGGGAAAACTGAGATTTGGTAAATTCTTGGTAATAGCGCTGTCTTTTGATAAGTCCGTTGCTTTTACCCAAAATGGATAAGGCCTCATAACCTGAAAAATCCCTGTTGAAACGCCTACTTTTTCTGAATTTAGATCAGCGATCAGGTTGTTTTCTAGTTCAATGCCAAAATTGGACAAAATATTACTAAAATCAGCCTTACCTTTTTGTGTAAAAGTATTCCCAATAATGTTGAGTTTATCCGCGACAAAAACAACACTATTCCCCTTTTCGATAAAGGTCTTAATAGTTTCAGCCTCTTCGTCGGTAAAGTCTTCACTTGGCGCCCAAATAAGCAGCGTCTTTATCGTCTCTATTTGTTCTGAAAAATTTTCGTCCTGAAGTGATAAAGAAACCACTTCATAATTTTTTTCTAGTAAATCTTTTAGCGGAATTTCGTCTTTTATCTCTTTTTTATCCTGATAAGGCGGAATTTTAATATTGCCTAGTTTTTTCGGATTATGATCCGTTAAAATACCTACTTTCGGTAACTTCTCCAACGATACTTTTTGGATGGATGAGGTTAATTGGTACTCAAAATCATCCATTTTCGAGATAATAGGAAGCGTCTCAAATTTAGAGAACCGTTCAGAAAATCCTTCTTTTGAAGTATCTTCCTTGGCGATAGCTAGTCCTAAATAGGCTTTTACTACCTGCTGTTGATCTTTTTCTATTACTTGAACTTTGACAGGCATAACCCCAAAATTATCCGCCCAATTTTTTGCGGTTTCATCTTTTAAGGGATCCAGAATTTCCACCGTTATTTGCCCCTTACTACGAGACTTGTATTCGTCCAAAATATCCTTTACATCCTGTGACAGTGTTTGCATTTGCGCTGGAATACTAGAAGAAATAAAAGCCTTTATGCTTACCGGTTGTTCTATGTTTTTAATTATTTTTTGAGAAACCGTAGAAAGTGTGTAATTCTTATTTTCTGTCCCGTCAAATCGAGCAAAAACAAAGCTTCCGCCTAAATTAACTATAAATGCGGTTAGGGTAATCATTGCAGTGGTAACCTTCCAGAACTTTTGTTTGGGCCAAAATCGAATTGAAAGCGTGAGGATATTGAGGGTCAAAAAGAAGAGAATAAAACTCAGATAAAAGAAAATATCTCGAGAATCAACAACTCCTCGAATCATTGAGTTAAAGTGAGTCCCAAGTCCTAAAAAATGAAAAATTTTACCTAAAAATTCTGGAGCAAAAATGGTGATAAAACTTTCCCCAATAATAAAACTAAAAAAGCACGCTATAAGCGTCAGAATAAAGGCCACAATTTGGTTTCTAGTAAGAGCGGAAATAAATAAACCAAGACTTATGTAACAAGCCCCCAAAAGCCATGCCCCTAGATAAGAAATAAGCACCACCCCCCAATCAAGGTTTCCAAGGAAAGAAAGCGTTACCGCAAAAGGAAAGGTTAGCCCAAGAGTAAGCGTTAAAAAAAGCATCAAGCTTAAAAATTTTGCCACAACCACCTTTCCAAGACTCGCACCACTGGTAAGCAGGGTTTCAATCGTTCCCGATCTTATTTCTTCTGACCAAGACCGCATCGTAAAAGCCGGAATCAAAAAAAGAAAGGTCCATGGAAGGAGGGCGAAAAAATCTCGCATACTGGTCTGTCCAAAAATAAAAAGTGTTCGGAAAAACATCCAGCCAGAAAAGGTCAGAAAAACCACGAGAAAGACATAGCCAATCGGTGAGTTAAAAAAAGTGCGAAACTCTTTTTGTATGATATTTTTTATTTGATTCATGATATAAAAAGGTTAAAGAATAAATTTGTTATTTTTTTTGGGTGAGCTGCATAAATACAGCTTCTACTGAAGATTTTTGAAGTGATATTTCACGAAGATCAATACCCTGTCCAATAACCTCTCTCACAATTAGTGGCCGACAATCGGCACAAGCCTCTAACCATAAAATATTCCCCGAAACCTTAATGTTTTCAATATCGGTTTGTTTTTTAAGGTGTTTTTCGGCTGATTTTATGTCTTTTTTATGACCATCAATTTCTAATTTAATGACAAAAATATCCTCGGCTTCATTTTCCGTTTTATTGAGATTAGATTTTGAAGTTTGTTTGATGACTTTTCCCTGATCAATAATGACAACATCATCCGATAAGGATTCAACT
>JALWQU010000119.1:0-1805 GCA_026982915.1 Candidatus Altimarinota bacterium
TTTATCCTTTTCTCTTTCTAGTCTACTTTTTTGCTGTCCGACATTTTATTTTTCTCGGACACTACTGTTTACGCATACTTACTCCCAAAGCCCCAATCCCCTACTACGAGCCTTTTGCTCCAGTATGAGAAATACTGATTTCCTATCAAACTTAAACTTCCGATAGACCCGAGCGAATCCAAACTCAACCATCGTCGCGTTTAGATTTTCCCCCGATTCGGTGTACACATAAGCCAGAATACGATCATATTTATCCTTTTTATTCCCAATTGTATCGGTAATAAGGCAGACCCGATCTTGAGTATCCAAAAGTTCGTGCATCTTCTGCGACGCCTCCGGCCCAAAAAACTGCTCTTTCGTATACGGACTATCCACCTCAGGCGTATTAATCCCGATAAACCGCACCTTTTCACCATTCTTTAACTTTATCGTATCGCCATCAATTACACGCCCAAGTGGTTCCCAATCACAATCATCCGGGAAAACATTTTGTCCTCCCTTTGGTATTAATTTGACCGAATCATTTTTTGAATCCGTCGGTGTTGCCTGAAAATAAGTCGGAAACCAAAAAGATAACCCCACTATTACCAGCAAAAATATTAACGCGATGTAGGGTTTTTTCATAAGGAAAGTCTGATAAATTCAGCCGACCAAAAAATTATAGTATTTTTGATAAAATTTCAACGAATAATTTTTTTTGATAATCCTTTATCAGAAAATATTTTGAGTTCGAAATTTAACAAAAAGACGAATTTCTTAGGCTGCCTCTTGGTGTCATCTAGGAGCATCTTATTAATTTATCAGACATTCCCTAAATACATACTATTAAATACCCATAAAATAACCAACAAAGCATTGCCAAAAAACCGCCTATTCAGTAACCTTTAGGAAATAATAAAGCCTTACAAAATGATCCTGATCGTGAGCTCTCAATTCAATAAAGTCCCCGGTATATCCGCTTCCCTTGAAGATTCAGCCACAGAAGTACTGGATACCTATGAGGTAGACTATGACCTTATTCAGGTTCCCGGTGCCGTTGAAATTCCCGTAACCGTGCAACACTTTTTACAAACGGGTAAATACAAAGCCGTTATTACCCTTGGATGTGTCATCAAAGGCGAAACCGATCACTATGACATGGTTATTCGATCCTACACAGACGGATTAACCCGCCTCGCCTTAGCCATGGAAACACCGATTATTCAAGGCGTTATCGTAGCGCCCAACGATGAACTTGCTATCGCTCGAAAAGGACTCGGAAAAGACTACGCTCATACCGCCCTTCAGATGATTGAAATTTTCAAGGCAACCCTCTAACATGCCCTACCATAAAATAGAAACCGTTATAAAATCTTTCAAATTGGGGGAATTTGTGATTGTTTATGATGAACATCGTGAAGTTGAAGGTGATTTTTTTGTTCTAGCTGAAGCGATTACGGCTGAAAAAATAAACTTTCTGTTCCAAGCCAAAGGCATGATCTGTACCGCTTGTACACCCGATATATTAAAAAAACAACATATCGAGCTCCTGACCGCACAAAATAAAAATCCACACGGAACAAATTTTTGTATGCCGGTTGATGCCACAGAGAACATCACCACAGGGGTTTCCGCCCATGATCGAGCTACCACGATTCAATTATTAGCCAATACTCGTACAAACCCTGAAGATTTTGTTCGTCCCGGACATACCACGATGCTCATGGCTCAAGATCCCAAAAAAAGATTTGGACATACCGAAGCCGCTATCGAAATGGCGAAATTTGTCAAAAAAACACCCGTTGTGGTCATCTGTGAAATTCTGA